>JAPLOT010000426.1 GCA_026400595.1 Alphaproteobacteria bacterium
CGAAACAGAAAACCAGCGCTGCCGGCACCGCAGCCTCGGGGCCAAAGAAGGCCACCGAAAGCGGCAACCCCATGTATCCCATATTTCCGTAGCTTCCCGACGTTCCCTGCAACGCCGCGATCTTCAGCGGAGTCTTGAACAGCCACATTGAAGCCCCGGTCACCACGACGAAGGCTGTCATGGTCACGGCAGTGACCGCGGACACGAAAGGCCAGTTGACCAGCTGTTCGAAGGGCGCCGCTGCCACAACGAGGAAGATCAGGGCAGGAAGCGCGAAGTAGACCAGAAAGATGTTGAGCCAGGCCAAGCCGCCATCCGGCAATTTCCACACGCGGGAGGCCAAAACTCCCAGGAGGATCAGCCCGAAGAAGGGCATGGCAAGATTGAGGATTTCGGACATCGCCTCAGGCCGGATTCTGACTGGATTGCTCTGGCTCTTGCCTTCCCACGGCGTCCTTGGCAATCAATAGTTATGACGCCGCTTCCCGCAGCACGATTCACGATCGGCCAGGTCGTCAAGCACCGGCTGTTCCCCTTTCGGGGCGTAATCTTCGATGTCGACCCCGTGTTCAACAACACGGAGGACTGGTGGCTGTCCATTCCGGAGGAAATCCGCCCGCGCAAGGACCAACCCTTCTACCATCTCCTGGCGGAAAATGACGACACGGAGTACGTGGCCTATGTCTCAGAGCAGAACCTTCTGATCGACGACACCGGAGAGCCCATCCGTCATCCTCAGGTCCGGGAGTATTTTGAAGGCTTCGACCCCAAGCGCAAGAGCTACCGACCCCGCCGCCGCATCAGTCATTAGCGCGTCAACCGCAACTGCCAGATCAGGACTGCAATGACCGCAAGGCCACCAGGACGCCATGCCGTGACCTTTGTCTTCATCACCGTGATGATGGACATGATCGGCTTTGGCCTCGTGATGCCCGTACTACCGCGACTCATCGAAGAGGTGGGCGGCACTGACCTCGCCGGGGCATCGCTGATCGCGGGATGGATGTATTTTGCCTATGGCGGCATGCAGTTTCTCTTCGGTCCGGCCGTCGGCAATCTATCGGATGCCTATGGCCGGAGACCTCTGCTGCTGCTGTCGGTCTTCGGCCTGGCCGTCGACTTCCTCTTCACCGCGCTGGCGCCAACCCTGTTCCTGCTCTTCGTCGGGCGCGTCGCGGCCGGTATCTGCGGTGCGTCCTACACCATCGCCAATGCCTATCTGGCTGACATCACCAAGCCGGAAGAGCGGGCCAGGGTCTTTGGACTGATGGGAGCGGCCTTCGGTCTCGGCTTCGTCATCGGCCCGGCCATCGGCGGATTGCTCGGCGAATTCGGCCCGCGGGTGCCGTTCTTCGTGGCAGCCGCGCTGACCGGCATGAACTTCGTCTTTGGCTACTTCGTGCTACCGGAGACACTGCCACCTGACCGGAGAAGGCCCTTCTCCCTGCGACGATCAAATCCCGTCGGTGCGCTGAAGGTCTTCGCCAGCTACCGCGGCGTGGTGCCGCTGGCGGCGGTGATGTTTGCCTATTTCCTCGCAACGTCCGTCTACCCGGCCATCTGGGCCTTCTGGGGCATCGCTCGCTTCGGCTGGAGCGAGGCAATGATCGGCCTGACGCTGGCCGCCTTTGGACTGATCACAGCCATCATCCAGGGCACGCTCACGGGTCCGACCGTCAAGTGGCTGGGCGAGAAAAACACCGTCATCTTTGGACTCGCGGTGTCCATCATCGCGGCGGCAGGCTATGCTTGGGCGCCGGGGCTTCTCGCCGTCATGGTGCTGCTGGTCATCCATGCGCCCGAGGGCTTTGTCCATCCGGCCCTGACGGCGATGATGTCGAAAGCAGCTCCACCGGACGCGCAAGGAGAACTGCAAGGCGGCATTGCCAGCCTGCAGAGCATCGCCATGCTGATCGGCACAGTGTTCTTCGCCCAGGTATTCGGCTGGTTCATGCAGCCGACGTCCCCGATCGTCACTCCCAGTGCGGGCTATGTCATCGCGGCCGTCATCCTCGCCGGCGTGCTCGCCTTCTTCCTGCTACTCCGCCAGCCGCGCGTGAACACCTAGACGGCCACGAAGGGAACGTTGCGGAGTGCAACCTGCCAGTAGGCCGCGCTCGGCGCGCCTTGCCAGAGGGCAACATCCTCGACCGCTATGCTATCCTGTCCATCGGTGCCGATGATGGTCACCTCGTCACCCACGCGCGGATGCTCGAGGTGCGAAACATCGATGACTGCGTATTCGGCTGACACGCTCAGAACTGGGCACCGCTGACCATGACAGAGCATCATTGCCGTCTGCCCTGCGGCAGCCGGACGGAATCCATTGTCCATGCCGAACAGAATCACACCCGTCGTCGCATCGGACGTCAGGCCACCGGGCGGCGAGCCGATGAGATCGTCGCCCCTGCGCCGATGCCCGATGTGGATGAGATTTGCCTTGAGGGCGCGTAACGCCTTGCGAAAGCCCAGGCTTTCTGCCCGAAGCCCGGAGATGGGACTGAGGCCGAAGACAAGATGCCCCGGCGCGATCGTATTGAGTTCGTCGGGAAACTCCTGGCTCATCACCGAGCTCGCGGCCCCCTGGGCATAGGGGATGACAATGCCATGGCTGGCTTGGATTTCGCGTACCAGACCTGTGAAGGCGGCGAGCCGCCGCTGCGACCAGGCGCCTGTCTGGTCGTCCGAGAACGGAATGTGCGTATAGATGCCTTCAAGGAACAATCCGGGTTGCTGAAGAACCTCGCGCGCAAAGGCGGCAGCTTCGTCCAGTCGCACTCCCAGACGTCCGAGACCGGCATCAACCTTGATATGCACTGGAACCGGCTTTTTACGAGCTGTTCCGAGTTCGGCAAGGACCCGGAGCGACTCCCGATCATAGACGCTGGGCGTGAGGCCATGGTCCAACACGTCAGCATGCCCCGATGGCAGCTGCGCGCCGTAAAGGAGAATGGGAATGGTGACACCTGCCCGGCGTGCCGCAACGGCGTCGTCGAAATTCGCCGTCGCCAGGCCTTCGACTCCCAGAGTCTGCAGGTGCAGGCTGACGGCTGCCATGCCGTGGCCATAGGCATTCGCCTTGACCGGCGCCAGGATCTTGACCGGCCGGCCGGCACGCTCTCGCAACAGGCTGACGTTGTGGGTTATCGCGGCAAGGTCGATCTCGCCCCAGACCGGACGCGCATCACGATGGCTCACGCGGTGGCTCCGGCCAGAGACGTCAGGCAATCACGCTTCATGGCCTTGATCGGCGGAAGGTCTCGGTCCTCATAGACGATATGCCGCGGCCGGATCGACGGGCTCGTCGCCTTGTTCGACATGGCATTGTAGGTGAGCGTCATCATGCGCCGCGACCAGGGCGAGAGATTGCCGGCAGACCCGTGCAGCACATTCACGTTCATGAAGATGACCGAACCCGCCGGACCGGTGGGCGCCACCACGCCGCGAAGGCGGACCTGTTCCTTGATGACATCCGGACTGGTGTAGCGGAAGGAATAGGAGGTGCCCTGATCGGTGTTTTCGGGCATGTCATCGGTCAGCTGGTGGGACCCCGGGACCATCATCAACGGACCGTTCATGCTGTTGACATCATCGAAGAAGATCAGCGCATTGACCATCCGGGGAAGCGGGATGTGATCGTCCCGGTAGTAGGCTGGGTAGTCCTGATGCCAGAACCAGACGTCACCGTTGAAGGCTGCCTTGCAGTTCACACCGGACTGGAAAACATAAACCTCTTCGCCGAGCAGTTCCTCGACCGCGCTGACGAGGGCGGGATGACGGACCAACCGATCGAATACTTCACTGTGGACATGCGGGTTCACGACGGTCCGGGGCGTGGCGCCGTCCTTCTCCATGATCACTCTCTGGGGATCTGCGCCATCGCGGACGATGATACGCTCCAGTTCGCCCGTGATGAGCCGTGCCTCCTCCGTCGACAAGAGGCCCGGCCGGAAGGCAAAGCCCTGGGTTTCATACTCGGAGACAAGTGAAGACGGCATATGGAACCCCTTCATGGTATTGTTCCACGTAGGCTATTTGCTCCCGGTACAGGGGGCAAGAGGCTGTCAGACAGAGCAGTCGTGCAGGCCGCGCGGGCGGCGTTTCTACTCGACAGTCACGGACTTCGCCAGATTGCGCGGCTGGTCGACGTCCGTACCCCGGACGACAGCAGCATGGTAGGCCAGGAGTTGCACCGGCACCGCATAGAGCAGCGGACTGATGAAGGGATGGGCGCGCGGTACGCGAATCTGCTGGAACGCGCCCTTGCCCGCCGAAGCCAGAGCCTCCTCATCCGTGATCAGCACGATCCTGCCGCCCCGCGCTGCCACTTCTTCCATGTTGGATACGGTCTTGTCGAAGAGATCATCATGCGGCGCAATGACGATGACCGGCACCGCCTCGTCGATCAGAGCGATGGGGCCATGTTTGAGTTCGCCGGCAGCATAGCCTTCGGCATGGATATAGGAGATTTCCTTGAGTTTCAGTGCGCCTTCGAGGGCAATGGGATAGTTGATGCCGCGGCCGAGGAAAAGCACGTCGCTGGCCTGGGCGATCTCCTTGGCCACGGCAGCGATGTGCTTCTCGTCCTTCAGGATCTCGGAGATATGGCGCGGTGCCTCGATCAATGCACCAACCAACTCGCGCTCCTGATCGCGGGTGATGGTGCCGCGCAGTTTGCCGGCCAATATGGCCAGGCAGGCCAACGCGGTAAGCTGGCAGGTGAAGGCCTTTGTCGACGCGACCCCGATCTCTGGTCCGGCATAGGTCCGGAAGACCAGCTCGCTTTCGCGCGCAATGGTGGATTCCGGTACGTTTACGATGGCCAGCGTATGCTGTCCCTGGCTCTTGCAATAGCGAAGTGCCGCCAGCGTGTCTGCCGTCTCGCCCGACTGCGAGACGACGATCGCAAGGCCCTTCTTCGGAAGCGGGGCCTCGCGGTAGCGGAATTCGGATGCGATATCGACTTCGGTTGGAAGGCGCGCAATCTTCTCGAACCAGTACTTGGCAGCAAGTCCCGCATATGACGCCGTACCGCAGGCCGTGATGGTGATGCGGTCAAGGTTTGCGAAGTCGAACGGCAACTTCTCGGGCAAGCGGATCGCCCGCTCCGCGAAGTCCACGTACTCGGCGAGAGTGTGGCCGATGACTTCCGGCTGTTCCGCGATTTCCTTTGCCATGTAGTGGCGGTGATTGCCCTTGTCCACCAGCATGGCCGAAGCCTGGGAGAAGCTCATGGCCCGCTTCACAGGGTGGTTCTGACTGTCGAAGATTTCCACTGAAGTGCGCGTGAGAACAGCCCAGTCGCCATCTTCCAGATAGGTGACCTTGTTGGTGAATGGCGCCAGCGCGATGGCATCCGAGCCAAGGAACATTTCGCCATTGCCGTGGCCTATGGCGAGCGGGCTGCCCTTGCGGGCGCCGATCAAGAGATTGCTCTCGCCCTTGAACAGGATGGCCAGAGCGAATGCGCCTTCGAGTCGCGACAGGACAGTCTTGACTGCCTCTCGTGGCGTCTTTCCCCTTTGGCGCTCGCGCGCGATCAGGTGAGCCACCACCTCCGTGTCGGTCTGGGTTACGAAGACATGCCCATCCGCGACAAGTTCATCCTTGAGCGGACGAAAATTCTCGATGATACCGTTGTGCACGATGACGACATCGCCTGCCATGTGAGGATGGGCATTGGTTTCGGTGGCGGCGCCGTGGGTGGCCCAGCGTGTGTGCCCGATGCCTTCGGTGCCGAGCAGCGGCTCGGCCGTCAGCCGCGCCTCGAGATTGCGGAGCTTGCCGGGTGCGCGGCGGCGCCCGATCTCGCCCGACTCGAGCGTCGCCACACCCGCCGAGTCATAACCCCGGTACTCGAGCCGCTTCAGCGCCTCGACGATATGGAGAGCGACGGGTTCCTTGCCGAGTATGCCGACGATGCCACACATGCTGTCATTTCCCCTTGGCGGCCCTTTTGGCCCTCTTCATGTCCCTGTAACGCGTCGCCCAGCCTTCCCGAACATCGAGTTCGGGACGGGTCATTGCCAGCGCGCCGCCGGGCACGTTGCGGGCAATCACGCTGCCCGCCGCGATCGTCGCGCCGTCGCCCACGCTGACCGGCGCCACCAGGGCGGTGTTCGACCCGACAAAGACATCCGCGCCGATATCGGTCAGGTGCTTGTCGAATCCGTCGTAGTTGCAGGTAATCGTCCCGGCCCCGATATTGCTGCCGGCGCCGACACGGGCGTCGCCGATATAGCTCAGGTGATTGGCTTTTGCACCTTTGCCGATCGTTGCCTTCTTCACCTCGACGAAGTTGCCCACATGGGCGCCCTCTCCGATCTCGGCGCCCGGGCGAAGCCGGGCATAGGGGCCGATGCGGGCGCCGCCTGCAATGCGGGCGCCCTCGATGTGGCTGAACCCGAGGATCTCGACGCCATCGTCCACTGTCACGCCCGGCCCGAAGACGACATGCGGTTCGATGACCACGTCCTGGCCGATCACCGTATCCGCCGAGAAATAGACCGTCTCGGGTGCGACCAGCGTGGCACCGCCCAGCAGGTGCTGCTGACGGTAGCGGTGCTGGAACGCCTGTTCGATAGCCGCCAGCTGAACCCGGTCGTTGACCCCCGCAACTTCGCTCTCGGAGCAGACCGACAGGCCGCAGAACTGACCGGACTTGACTGCCAGTTCCACCAGGTCCGTGAGGTAGAACTCGGCCTTCCTGTTGGCGTTGCCGATCTGCGGCAGCAGCTCCCAAAGCCGCTGGGAGTTGATCGCAATTATACCGGAATTACAGAGAGTTATAGATCTCTCCTCAGGCGTCGCATCAAGCTCTTCGCGAATGGCGCAAACCTCGCCCGCAGGTCCGGTCTTGAGACGGCCGTACCCGGTGGGATTGCGCGCCTCGAAGCCGAGTACGGCCAGCGGCATCTGCGGGGAAACCCGTTCAACCAGGCCCTTCAGCGTGGCAGCCGTGATCAGCGGACCATCGCCGTAGAGGATAAGGACCGTACCGCTGAATCCCTCCAGCGCAGGCCGGGCCATCGATACGGCATGCGCGGTGCCACGCCTGTCGGTCTGGACGACGGCGGCCGCATCCGGGATGACGCTGCAGGCCTCGCGGGCGACGGCCTCCATGTCGGGCCCGATCACGGCAACCACGTTCGCTGGATTGAGGGCCTGCGCAGCATGCAGAACGTGACTCAGCAGGCTGCGGCCGCCTGCCCGATGCAGGACCTTGGGCAGCCGCGACTTCATTCTGGTCCCCATGCCGGCGGCGAGGACAATCACTGCGGTTTCGGTCATTGATTCTGTGCCAATTGAGGACGTTGCGTCACAGGAGCATTCTTCGCGCCAGAAGGCGATATTGTGGCAGCGGCCTTAATGCCGCGTTTCTGCCGCCCGATCCGGTATTGACCCGCTCCGGCCCCGCCCCTATGGTCCGCCGCGTTCGCGAAAAGCGACTCCCGATGTGGGCCCGTAGCTCAGTGGAAGAGCATCTGACTTTTAATCAGAGGGTCGATGGTTCGATCCCATCCGGGCTCACCAAGCAACCCCGCACGCGTTAACCGTACCAGCGATTCGAATTGGCACCACGGCAGCGAGGGTTGGTCAGACCGTGTACCAGACCAGATTGAAGGCAATCAGCGACATCGCAGTGATCGCTGCCGTCAGGAATACCAACGCCAAATCAAGCCCATCGAAAACTGGACCGCGCGCGACCTGAACCGGTACCCGGCTGCTGCACGGACGGGGTGAAGGCGCTTTGCCCTGGCGGAATCCCGGCTTGAGCGAATTGTTCGTCTGATAGAGCGCGAAGGCCATGTGAGCCTCCCCATTACTGTTACAATTTATATCTACATCAGTGCAGCTTAAGCCCGAGTGTTCAAATTTGCCTAAGATCAGATGAAAATTCAGCGTGCCGCCGCTGCGTCCAGGCAACGCGGTGATCGATGAGGTGAAGCGGCTGGTGGGCCGGCGACAGGGTCCAATTCTGCTGCTCGGTGTGACACCCGCACTCGCTCATACGTTCGACATGGTGCAGGCGGTCGACAAGAACTCCGCAATGGTCGATCGCGTCTGACCGTGCGCCACCGCGTTCAAGAGGGCGAGGGTTGGCGGCTGGTTACAGCTTGAACACCCGGAAGGCTCGTTTCCTGCAGTCATTGGCGATGGCAGTCTCAACGATCTCACCTTCCCAGATGACATCAGCAGGCTGATCGGCGCTGTGGTGAGGCACCTCTCACCTGGTGGGCTCTTCGCATGCGGGCTGTTCGAGCGATCCGAGGTTCCCATCACCATCGATGCCGATCGCGGCTCGCCCCTCTCCTACTGCTTTCCCGACCGTGCCGAGTTCCTCAGCTCACTGCAGGACGGCATTGCGCACGTTGCGTTCCGGGACTTCGGAAACTGTCCTCCGGCATCCTGCTGCCCCATCCTGACGTTCCGGAAAACTTAGCTGCCTTCACCGAATTTCCGCTGGCAGATGACGCGTCTTCGCTGCCACGCCTTTCCGACATTTAACATAAGTTCGCCCCAAACTTTGTTATGCCGCCCGCAGCCCTTGCAGCCTGCCGATGCAGCTGCCGTGGTCAGGGCCGGAAGCGCGTTCGGGAGGCGGGTTTCCGGCCCGCTCCGGGTCCGATCAGACCGGTCTGGCAAGAGGCTTAGGACCCCGGATCTCTTGGTGCGAGCCGCACTGCCGCGCAATCTGCAGACAGTCCGCAAAGTGGTTCCAAGCTGCAGGTGACGTCCCGATCTCGGATCTGCACGCATCCCAATCATGATCATTTCCAGTTGCCACGAAAGCAAGATACAGCTTACTGTCCTGATACTTATCTTGAACTTGAGTTA
>JAPLOT010000051.1 GCA_026400595.1 Alphaproteobacteria bacterium
ATAGCTCGGCACGTTCTCGACGGTCACCTCATTGCCCGTACGAAGCGCGAGAGTCACCGGCCCCACCGGCGTATCCAGGCGATGGATGCCATGTCCGATACGCCCGAGATGCGCGAGGCTGATGATGGTGCCGATGGCCGCATGCCCGCACATCCCCAGGTAGCCGGCATTGTTGAAGAAGATCACGCCTGCGGCGGAAGAGCTGGTTTCAGGCTCGCAGAGCATGGCTCCCACGAGGGCGTCGTGACCGCGCGGCTCAAGCACCGCAAAACGGCGGATATGGTCGAACTCACGTGCGAAGTGCTCCCGCTTCTCAGCGAGGGTGCGCCCAGTGAGCTGTGGCCCACCTTCGATGATGAGACGCGTGGGCTCACCCTCGGTGTGAGAGTCGATCACCCGCATGTCAGCGCGTCCGTCCGGGCCAGACCGCATACCAGGCCTTGAACAGGGCAAGCTGTCTGTCGGCATAGGCCCTCTGGCTCTCTGACAGCACATCCGACTCGATGATCTGGCGCGCATAGGCCGCCTCGCCTTCGCAGACCATGAGGTGCTTGTAGTAGAGAACCAGATCCGGTCCCTCGTCGAAGGACGACAGAACGGCCAGCGCCTGTTCAAGATCCCGCGCATCGGTCCGCGCCTGTGGGTCGCCGGCAGCAGCTCGGCGGCACAGGCCGACGAGATGAAGGACCTCGCGTGGCAGAACGTTGCCGATGCCGGTGATGGCGCCGGCTGCGCCGCAATTGACATAGCCGTGAAAGACCTGCGTATCGACGCCCACCATCAGCACCACGCCGTCATCGGCAGACGTGATGTGCTCGGCTGCATAACGCAGTGCTGCGGCACCGCCGAACTCCTTGAAGCCGACCAGATTCGGATGCGAGCGGCGCAGCGCGAAGAACAGGTCGGCCTTGGTCTCGAAGCCGTAATATGGACTGTTGTAGATGACAGCCGGCAGCTGCGGCGCGGCGCCGAGCACCGCTTCGAAATGCGCGCGTTGGGCCGATGGCGAAGTCCCTCGCGACAGGACCCGCGGAATTACCATCAATCCCCGGGCGCCGACGCTTTGGGCATGTTCCGCAAGGCGGACCGCGCGCGCCGTGTTCTGCGCACCCGTCCCGACGATCACCGGAATTCCCGCCCGCACCAGATGTTCGACGCCTTCCATACGCTGCTCGTCGCTCAGCAGGGCCCAGTCGCCCATCGAGCCGCAATAGACCACCGCGGTCATGCCTGTGCCGATCAGCCGCCTCGCGGTGGCGACCAGTGCGGCATGGTCGGGGGAGCGATCGGCCTTGACCGGGGTCATGAGGGCCGGGAGGACGCCCTTGAAAATCTCGGGTGACATGGGAAACCTGCTGCGCTGTGATGTGACGGGAAAGGTAACGGCAGGCTTGCGTCACGTCTTGACCGAAGGACGGGCAGGCGCTGGGAAATCGGCACAGGGCGCGAGATGGCAGGCGGCAGGATGGAAAGAATCGGCGCGCTGGCGCATCCCTTCGAGGCCCTGTTCGATGCCGTGCCCGACACCGTCTTTTTCATGAAGGACGCGGAGGGCCGCTACACCTCTGTCAATCAGACCCTGGTGCAGCGCCTGGGCTGCCGCGGCAAGGCCGAACTGATCGGATGTACCGCATGCGATGTCTTTCCGGCGCCGCTCGGCGCGCGCATCCTGGCCCAGGACCGGCAGATCGCCGCAGGCGGCCGTCCCCTTCACAGCGTGTTGGAGCTCCATCTCTATCCCGGCGGTGCGGAAGGCTGGTGCCTCACCTGGAAAGAACCGGTGCGCGATGCCGCGGGCCGGATTGCCGGGCTGGCCGGACTCTCGCGCGACCTGCAGACTCGCGCAGAGGAGCCGTCGGCCTATGCCGGAATCTCGGCCGCACTCGCGCACATCCGCGATCATCTCGATGGATCATTGAAGCTCGGCGATGTCGCCCGCCTGGCCGGACTCTCGGATTGGCAGTTCGATCAGCGCCTGCGAAGCCTCTTCGGCGTCTCGGCTGCACAGTACATTACTCGGGCGAGGATCGATCTCGCGCTCAGCCGACTGCGCGGCACGTCCGATCCCATCAGCCAGATCGCGCTGGATTGCGGCTATGCCGACCAGACGTCCTTCACGCGGCAATTCCGAAAGTCGGTTGGCCTGACGCCGCACGCCTATCGCGCCCAGTTCAGTCGGGAGTGATGCGGAAGTCCTTGCCCTCGGGAAGCGTCTGTCCGCCATCGACGATGATGGTCGTCCCGGTGATGTAGGCAGCTTCGTCGGATGCAAGGAAGAGCGCCACATTGGCAATGTCGCGCGGCGTGCCGAGACGCCCCAGCGGCACCGCTTCTTCCATCGAACGGATAAAGGCCGCGCTGCGATGCATCTTCATGCCCGAGGTCAGGATGTTTCCGGGTTCGATTCCATTGACGGTGATTCCATAGTTGGCGAATTCCAGCGCCGCAGCCTTGATAAAGCCGTTGATGCCCGCCTTGCTGGCCGAGTAGTGACCATGCCCCGGGCTGGTGACGCGGGGCCCGGTGATGGACGATGTGAAGACCATGCGGCCGGACCGCTTGGGCTTCATGTGGACCAGTGCCGCGCGGGCCGCGAGGAAGGTGCCCTTGAGGTTGACCGCCAGCACCGAGTCCCATTCCTCCGGCGAGATGTTCTCGATCAGCGTCCAGGGATAGATGCCGGCGTTCTGTATCAGGATGTCCAGTCCTCCGAGGTCGTCCACGGCCTTGCGCACGGCCCGTTCCGCATGATCGTTCCGCGCGATGTCGGTCTCGACGAAGAGCCCGCCCAGGCGTTTTGCCGTTGCGACGCCCGCATCGACCTCGGTATCGGCGATCACCACCCTGGCGCCTTCTTCCACGAAGCGTTCGGCGATGCCCTCGCCGATGCCGCGCGCCGCTCCGATGACCAATGCGACCTTGCCTTGAAGCCGTCCGCTCATGCGAACCTCTGCCGGATCTGGAGTTTGAGGGTGTCGAGAAGGACGGCGGCCAGGACCAGGAGTCCCAGGATCACCTGCGTGTAGTGCGCCGGAAGCCCCATCAGGTTGATGGCCGTGTGAATGGATGAGAGCAGCAGAACGCCGGCATAGACACCCGGCAGCCTGCCGACGCCGCCCTTGAGGCTGACGCCGCCGATGACCACGGCCGCAAAGGCGTTGAACAACATGCCGGTGCCGAGATTGGCGGTTGCACCCGAGGTGCGGATCGCCAGCAACCAGCCGGCGAGTCCCGCGATGGCGCCAGCCAGGATGAAGCTGATGAACATCAGCCGGTCGACCTTGATGCCGGCGCGGAAGGCCGCCACCGGATTGCCGCCCACCAGCGTGATGTGGCGGCCGAAGGGCGTCCGGCTCATGATGAAGGAGAAGATGGCGAAACAGGCAATCGCGATCCAGGCGATGAGCGGCACATGCAGAAAAGTCTGTATGCCGATGACCCGGATCGAGGGTGCAAGGTCCTGAGCCGAACGGCCGCCGGAAATCGCTACCACGAGTCCCCGCACCCAGATGTATGAGGCCAGCGTCACGATGAAGGCATTCATCTTCAGCTTGATGGTGAAGAAGCCGTTGATGAGCCCGATCAGCCCCCCGACGGCGAGCGCCAGCAATAGCGAAATCGGCAGGACAAGCCACTCCGGCGTGAAGGTGATTCCAAGGCCGATGCCGCGCGCGCAGAACAGGATGCCGGTCAGCATTGCGGCAAGTGCGGCTGTGGACTCAACCGAGAGGTCCATGTGGCCTGCGATGATGACGATGGCCAGGCCAATCGCCATCACTCCCACGAAGGTCGATTGTTCGATGATGTTGGCGAAGATGCCGATCTGGAAGAAGTTCGGGACAAAGAGGGAAAACACGATCAGCACCGCGGCCAGCATGAACCAGACGAGATGGTCGAGCACGAATTCGGCCGTTGCGCGCTGGCGTGGTGAGGTCATGTCCTGCTCATGTCGGGAAGGTGCGGCCCCGGCTCACGCCGGGGCCTGCGGTGTCTGTCAGGTCATTGAACCGGCGTGACCGGATCGGTCGGCGCCTTCAGGTTGCCCCAGAAGCGCGGCTCGTCGACGTTTTCCTTGGTGATGGCCGCACCCGGGATCTTCAGGTTCGGCCCCCAGGGCTCGATGGTGAGCGTGGAGTCCAGTCCCAGCACGTTGTAGGTGCCGGGCTTGATCTCCTGCTTGTTGACCACCTTGTCGGCGAACATGGCGATGGCAGCAGCCTGCGCATAGAGCGGCTGCTCCACTTCCACGTTGAGCCAGCCCTTGCGGATCAGGTCGAGTCCGACCGGTGCGCCGTTGGACGAGATCATCATCACGTCGCCCGGCTTCTTGCCCTTGGCCTCCAGCGCCGCCACGGCGGCGACCGAGAGATGGGCCGCATGAAGGAAGATCAGGTCGATGTCCGGATTGGCCACGATCTGGTCGCTGACGATGGTGCCTGCGTTGGAGGCTTCCCACTGCATGGCGGGCAGGGAGATGATCTGCACGCCGGGGAACTCCTTCATCTTCTCCTCGAAGCCCGCCTGGATGTCGAGGGTATAGGGATCGGCGGGGTCGCCCAGAACCTGGAGGACCTTGCCCTTCACCTCGCCATTCTTTTCCTTGAGCAACCGCTGGATCTCGCCGGCGGCGACATAGCCGATCTCGACGGTCCCCGCGACGGAAGTGAAGTCCGACGGGGTCGCCTTGATCTGGCGGTCGAACTGCATGACCGGAATCCCGGCGGCGCGGGCCTTCTCGATCGAAGGCTGCAGGGCGTTGAAGTCCACCGCCGCCAGAACGATGGCTGCGGGCTTGAGCAGGATGGTGTCGTTCATCTGGCTCTGCTGCAGGTCGGTCTTGTTGTCGGCATTGAGCGTGACGACATCGTAGCCCACGCCCTTGAGGAACTTCTCGATGGCCGAGACCGACTCGGTCTGGAACTCGTCCAGAAGTGTTGGCACCATGTAATAGATCGTGCCCTTGGATTCGGCGAAGGCGGGCGAGCCGAGACCGATCGCGGCCGCCGCGAGGGTCATGGTCAGGAGTCTGCGTAGGCGATTCATTGACGTCTCCTTTGCTGTTTACGCTGCAGGGCCATTCGGCCTCGTTTCTTGGGCGGTCCCGAGCTGGGCCTCGCCGGTGATCATGCGCACGACTTCGTCCGGGCTGGTCTTCGCGCGTGCGACATTGCCCGCGACCAGTCCCTGGCGGATCACCACGATGCGATCCGCCACCTGGAAGGCCTGGGCCATGATGTGGGTGATGATGATGACGCCGATGCCCTGGTCCGCGATGCGGCGGATCATCTCGAGGCCGCGCCGCGTCTGCTCGACGCCGAGGGCCGCAAAGGGTTCGTCGAGCAGAACCAGCTTGCCGCCCCAGTGGACGAAGCGGTTGAGCTCGATGGCCTGGCGCTGCCCGCCGGACAGATACTCGACGTTGGTGCGCAGCGACGGGATGCGGGTCCCGGCATTGGACATGGCCCTGGTCACGGCGGCCTCCATCTCGGCTTCCTGCAGGACCGGTATTCCGAAGTACCGCTTCACGATCTCGCGGCCCATGAAGAAGTTGGCAACAACGTCAACGTTCGTGCAGAGCGACAGGTCCTGATAGACCGTCTCGATGCCCTCCGCCTTGGCATCGGCCGGTGAGGTGAAGTTCCTTTCGCGTCCATCGAAATAGAGCGATCCTGATGTGGGCTTCAGCCCGCCCGAGATGATCTTCACCAGTGTCGACTTGCCGGCGCCGTTGTCGCCGAGGAGTGCCAGCACCTCGCCGCGCTGCACCTCGAAGCTGATGCCGCGCAGCGCCTCGATGGCGCCGAAGTTGCGCGTGATGTCCTGCAGGCGGAGCAGGGGGTCGCCGCTCATGCCACCTGCCTCCCGGCAATGATCGGATCGCGTTCGGTCCGGTCGCCTTCGGCGAAGAGGATGCCGAATCTGGGCGACAGCACGCCGGCGATCGCCAGGGCCGCGGCACCGCGCAGCACGCCGTCCTGTCCGCTGTCGGCGCGCATCAGCCGGGGCACCTCGCGGTCGGTGCGCTGCGAGACCGAGTTGGGGAGCGGATGGGCGGCGGCGATGAGATCGGCGAGCAGGCTGTTGTCCGCGAGGCCACCGACGATGATGGTCTCCGGGTCGAAGAGGTTCTCGATGGCCGCTACCGCATTGCGAAACAGCGGCGCCGTCTCGCTGATCCAGGCTTCGCGGCCGATCGCTGTTGACCGCCGGCCATAGGCTTCGAGCGAGAGATAGCGTTCCAGGCAGCCGCGATTGCCACAAGGACAGGGTTCGCCATTGGGGACCAGCGGCAGATGCCCGATCTCGCCGGCATTGCGATGTGAGCCGCGCCAGGGCAAGCCCTCATGCACCATGCACCCGCCCAGGCCGACGCCGAAGTAGAGGAAATAGAAGTCGCGGAAGGCCTTGCCGGCGCCGTGCAGCCTTTCGCCCAGCGCTGCCGCGGCATGATCCACTTCGATGAAGGCTGGCAGGCCGGAGACCCTGTTCAGTCGCTCCAGCACCGGAAACCCGCGCCAGCCTTCCAGTGTGGTGGGTCCGACGAAGCTCATCGAGTCCACGTCGAAGGGGCCCGGCATGGCCATGCCGATGCCCAGCATGCGCTTGCCCTTGAGTTTGCCGCCGAACTGTTTTGCCAGCCGTCCGATCTCGGTCATGGCCTGGTCTGGCCCCGGTTTTTCCAGAGCCCGGTGTTCGCGCGCGATGATGGAGCCGGCGAGATCGACCAGCGCGGCTTCCAGTCCGCGCGGCGTCACATGAACGCCGATGGCATGGGCGCCCGAGGGATTGATGGCGAGGCTGGTCGCCGGCGACCCCCGTCCGCGCGGTTCGCTGCGGGAGCCTTTGATGAAGCCCTGTGTCTCCAGCTCGTGAGTGATATTGGCGACAGTCTGTACGGTAAGCCCGACGCGGCGGGCGATCTCGGCCCGCTCCACCGGCCCGTGCAGCCGGATGGCCTCAAGCACGATGCGCCTGTTGTAGGGACGTCCGAATTCCTGGTTCGTACCTTTGAGGGAGACCATGTCTCCAATCCCCGTCCTGCCACCAGGAGAGAATAGGATCGGGAGTTTTAATAATGCAAATGGTTTTTATAATTCTTCGCTGTCGGATGAGTGGCTGTGAGCCCAAGATCTGTCACGGGGGGATGCTCGTATGGGCTATGCGCTACTGCGTTCCTTCACTAGACTTGCCACCGGACACAATGATTTGAACGGGCTGCACGGCGGTGCTGCCATAAGTCTATTGAACGGGATCAGACTGTTTGCGGGATCCCAGCTGTATCGACGGAAACCGTTGTCCTGCCCGTCCTGATTCAGCGGGCCAAACCGTGGCGAATGGGCGCGCGTCGTTCTGGAAGTAACCGATTGCAGGGCTTGAGGTCTTGAGGTGATGAAGAAGTGGCTGTTTGTCGTGGTCGGTCTGGCGGTGCTGGCTGCGGCGGCCGTTGCCGTGCGGCAAACCGGCGTCGACGTCGTCGCGATGGCCGGCTTCAAGCCTTCCGATGGCGACATTGCCAAGGCCGAGGGCGCAAAGCCGGCTGGCGGCCAGCGCAACGCCCAGGCTGGCGGGCGCGGGCCGCTGCCGGTCGAGATCGCCAAGGCCACCTCGGCCCGGCTCAGCGACGACATCGGCGCCATCGGCACGCTGCTGGCGGATGAAACCGTCGAGATTGCACCGGAAACCAGCGGCCGCGTTGACGCGGTTCTGTTCAAGGACGGC
>JAPLOT010000101.1 GCA_026400595.1 Alphaproteobacteria bacterium
CAGCGCCGGCGCGAAGGCCTCGGGCCTCGTCGGCCCCCAGACGATCCGGGCCTTGAACGGCGAGGAGACGATCAATTATGCCGCCACCATTCTGAACAACATGGAACGTTTGCGCTGGCTTCCCAAGGACCTGGGCAAACGCCATGTCTTCGTCAACCAGCCGGCCTTTTCCGTGCGGGTGATGGACAACGGCAAGGAGACCTGGAACAGCCGCGTGATCGTGGGAAAGCCCAACACCCAGACATCGGTGTTCCACGACGAGATGGAAACCGTGGTGTTCAACCCCTCCTGGGGCGTTCCGCAATCGATTATTGCAAACGAATACCTGCCCAAACTGCGGCGTGACCCAGGCTATCTCGACCGGATCGGGTTCAAGGTGGTCAACCAGAAGGGCAAGGTCGTCAGCTCAAGGTCAGTCAACTGGCGCGCCTATGGCAGGAAGATTCCGTACGGGATCCATCAACCTCCTGGAAGCGATAACGCATTGGGTGAACTGAAATTTTTGTTCCCCAACAGCCATGACATCTACATGCATGACACGCCGAATCGGGAGCTTTTCGAGAAGGATGTCCGGACATTCAGTCATGGCTGCGTCCGGGTGCAGAACCCCCGGGAATTTGCCGCCGTGCTCTTGGGCTGGGATAGCGCCAAGATCGACGAGTACGTCTCCACGCATGGCAGCGAAAACGTGAAGCTGCCAGCTAAAGTGCCGGTACATCTCACCTATTTCACCGCCTGGCCCGGCGAAGACGGACAGATCAAATTCTACGCGGACATTTATGGCCGCGACAAGGCCATGGAAAATGCCCGTTCCGCCATAACCTTGGCCCAACGTTAACCACTAGCTCGCTTTTTGTCTGTTTCCACCGCTGTATTCGGGCACATTTGATTTGAATTAAATGCTTGTTAAACATGATCGTTCACCATCATCCAGAAGGCGCCTCATGGTCGCCTTATTGTTGTTCGAAACGCGGATTCAGTGTAAGCGGGCTTCATGGCCTGCTGGCAGCCTGGACTGGGCACCAGAGGAACCGGTAAACCGGTTGTGTGTGGGGTAATGAGTTTGGATTGCAGGGAAGCCGGACAGCGCAAGACATTGCTTACGCGTTGCAAGAAAATACTCGCCTCCACCGCCGTTGCCGCCGTCATGACGGCCGGCCTGTGGTTCGGTTTGGCCGATTCAGCGGTTTCGGGTGGCGAAACCCGTACCATCTCCCTTTACATGGTGCATACGGGCGAGAGCCTGAAAGTCACCTACATGAAGAACGGAAAGTACATTCCGTCCGCCATGAAGAAGATCAACTACATCCTGCGCGACTGGCGCCGGAACGAAGTCATCACGATTTCCACGAAGACAATCGACCTGATGTGGGAACTGCACGCTGACCTCGGCTCCAAGCGTCCCATCCATATCGTCAGCGGCTATCGCTCGCCCAAGACCAATGCCTTCCTGAAGAAGGTTGGCCGCAACGTGGCCCGCAAGAGCCAGCACATGGTCGGCAAGGCCATCGACATCTACTTCCCCGACATCCCCTCCGAGAAGATCCGCAACAGCGCCCTGGTTCGCCAGATCGGCGGCGTCGGATACTATCGCAGCGGCGGCGGCCCCACTGGTTTCGTCCATGTCGATTCCGGCCGTATCCGTCACTGGGGACCTGCCATCAGCAATTCCCAGATGGCGAAGATCATGCGCGACTACAAGAAGACGGTCGGCGCGCGCCGCGGCAAGGCCAACATGATTGCCATTCCTGAGGAGGATGACGGCCTGCCGCAGTCGGATGGACCGTTCCAGACCGCCGAGGCAACGGGCAAGAAGAAGAAGATTCCGCTCGAAACCGCCTACTCGACAGAGGATGACGAGCTCGCCGAAATGGCCGATGCCGCCAGCAAGGAAAAGCCCAAGGCCAAGGTGGACGTCCCGGTTGCCGAGGCTGCCGGAGAAGTTCCGGAAGGAATCGTCAAGGCCTATCCCATTCCCAAGCCGCGTCCCAAGCCCATCGAGGTGCTGATGCTGGCCGCGGTGAACATGGATATTCCCGCAGACGCGACCATTCAGCCCGCCGCCGCGCCAGCGCCAAGCTTCGACGGCAAGTCCAAGGCCTCGCCGGTTGCCGACACCAACATGGGCGTCGTGATCTCGGCCGAGACGATGCGCGATGTCTCTTCCGACGAACAGATCTCCAACACAGATGCGAAGGCCAGCTTCGCCGCACAGCTGCGCGACGGAACGGCTGAAGATGTTCCGATGATCAAGCCGATCACCACCGCGTCGGCCGCGGGGCAGGATATCTTCTGGTTCCAGCAGATCATCTTCAACAGCGATGCAGCGGTGCGCCGAGACGGGGCTCCGCAGCCATTCGGCGAGTCGCTGGCGGGTCTTCTGCCCGGCATCGAAGAAGCCGAAGCGGCGCCAACAGACGACATGCCGAAACTCGCGGTCGCCGGCACGCCGGAAGTGGCGGTTGGCAAGGGCGACATGCTGGTGGTGAACCGCGAGGGCAAGGGCAGCCTTATGATGGATGCGCCGGCGGTGGTGGCAAAGACCCAGAAGCTGGGCCAGATCAATCAGTAGGTTTCAACACCCGTCTTGAAACTGCGAGAGGCGGCCTCAGGCCGCCTCTTCCGTTTCGCCGGGGACCATGCCCAGCGCGGCGAGGTAGAGATCGAGCATGGACTGCTCTTCTTCGCGCTCCGCGGCTTCCTTCTTGCGCAGCGAGATCACCTTGCGCAGGATCTTGGTATCAAACCCATTGGCCTTGGCCTCGGCGTAGACTTCCTTGATGTCGCCGGCGATCGTCTTCTTCTCTTCCTCGAGCCTTTCGATGCGCTCGACCAGCGAACGAAGCTGGCCTTGCGCGAAAGTGGTCTTGGTGCTTGGCATCGTGAACTCCGGGATTAGTGCTTGTGTGTTTTTTCAAGGGCCTGTTTCTGGCTTGCAGTGGCTTCGCCTTGATACCTCGCCTTCCAGTCTTCATAGGGCATGCCATAGACCATCTGCCGTACAACCTCGCGCGTGACGGGAACGCCCCGCTCCCTTGCTGCATCCTCGAACCAGTTCGCGAGGCAGTTGCGGCAGAAGCCGGCAAGATTCATCAGGTCAATGTTCTGCACATCCGTGCGCTGCCGCAAGTGCTCCAGAAGCCGGCGATAGGCCGCCGCCTCCAGCTCTGTTCGGGTCTTGTCATCCATGTCCATCCGGAACCTGCCTCACGCGCGGAGGGTCATTTAGAATGGCTTGCAGAACCCGCGCCACACGTTCCACCCATTCATCCACACCTGATTTGGTGGCGATCAGGTCCTGGCGCAACTCGATCAGTCCATGCGGCAGACCACGCCGGTTTGCATGGGTGTCGATGGTGTCGCCTTCCAATGCGCCATGATAGGGTTCGTTGTCGCCGACGACGATTCCGCCCTGTGCAGCAAAGCCCTGCATCATGGCCTGCGCCGTCGCCGCATCCTGGTCCCAGAGAATGCCGACATGCCAGGGCCGCGGCGTGGATTTCCAGCTTGGCGTGAAGCTGTGGAGGCTCACGATGAAGGGCGTCACCCCGGCCGACAGCATGGCCTCGATCTCCGCCGCGATGGCGGCGTGGTAGGGCCTGTGAAAGCGCGCAATGCGGCGCTGGCGTTCGGCCTCGTCGATCCGGCTGTTCCCCGGAACCACGGCCCCGTCCGACAGGCGCATGATGAGGGTCGGGTCATCCATGCCGCGGTTGGGGTCGATCAGCAGGCGCGAATAGCAGGACAAAATCGCCGTCGCCCCGAGGCAGGCCGCAAGGCCCATTACCACCTCGCGGGCGCCGATGTCGTAGGCGATGTGTCGTTCGAACTGCTGGGCCGGAAGACCGAGGTCGCCATACTCGGGCGGCAGCGCATTCGAGGCATGATCGCAGAGGATGAGCAGCCTGCTTCCGGCCTTGCCTGGCACCCGCTCAAATGACCGAAAAGCAATGTTATTTGCCATGGACGTGCCATATAGATGAGGCTATTGGCTCCGTCACCTCATCAGGCGGATCGCTGCGGGCGGACAAGGTTTGTCCGGCGCAGTTGACGCCGGATGGCCTAAGGGGAATGTTATGAGCGATTCGCGCAACACTGCGGGAGGCGGGACAATGGTTCGAAAAGCGGCCCTCACGGCGGGGGCGCTCGGGATGCTGGGTGCTATGGCTCTACCCGCCCAGGCTGATCTGAAAATGTGCAACAACACGACCAGCCGGGTTGGCGTGGCCCTCGGCTACAAGGACAAGGAAGGCTGGGCCACCGAGGGTTGGTGGACCATCGAGCCCGAGAAGTGCCTTCCGCTGCTCAAGGGCGCACTGATTGCCCGCTATTACTATGTCTTCGCCGTCGACTACGACAAGGGCGGTTCCTGGGGCGGCAAGGCCATGATGTGTACCCGCGACAAGGTCTTCACCATCCGGGGAATCGAGGATTGCGCTGGCCGCGGCTATCAGAAGACCGGCTTCTTCGAGGTGGATACCGGCGAGGAGACCGATTGGACCGTGTCCCTGTCCGGCGAGAAGACCACGCAAGGACAACAATAGACCGTGCGACGTAACCGCAAGGCCAAGATCGTGGCCACCCTCGGTCCGGCCTCATCTTCGCCCGAGAACATTCGTCTTCGATACCGACAAGACCCCCGGCAATGCCACGCGCGTCTACCTCCCGCATCCGGAAATCTTCGCCGGCGCCAAGGAAGGCGACAACCTCCTGCTCAACGACGGGCGGTTGCGCGTCGAAATCATCAATGTGGAGTTCGACCGGCTGACCACGCGGGTGATCTTCGGCGGCACGCTGTCCGATCGCAAGGGCGTCAATCTCCCCGACACGGTCATTCCGATTCCGGCACTGACCGCGAAGGACCGCTCTGATCTTGAAGCAGCGGCCGAAGCCGGCGTCGACTGGATCGCCCTGTCATTCGTGCAGCGCCCGGACGACGTGGCCGAAGCGCGCAAGCTGATTGCCGGACGCGCCGGCGTCATGGCCAAGATCGAGAAGCCCGCGGCCCTTCATTGCCTCGACGACATCCTCGAGATTGCCGATGGCCTCATGGTTGCCCGCGGCGACCTGGGCGTCGAACTGCCGCTCGAGGCCGTGCCCGGCAAGCAGAAGCTGATCACGCGCGCCGCGCGCCGCATGGGAAAGCCGGTGATCGTCGCCACGCAGATGCTGGAATCGATGATTGTGGAGCCGGTGCCGACTCGCGCGGAAGTGTCCGACGTCGCCACTGCCGTCTACGAAGGCGCCGATGCCATCATGCTGTCGGCGGAGAGCGCCACGGGAGCATGGCCGGACAAGGCCGTGGCGACCATGGACCGTATCGCGCGCGAAGTGGAGCGCGACAGCCTCTATCGCGGCATCATCACCGCACAACGCTACGAGCCGCAGGCGACAAGCGCCGACGCCATTTCGGGCGCGGCCCGCACCATCTCGGAAACCCTCAAGCTGGCGGCGATCGTCTGTTTCACCGGCTCCGGATCGACCGGCGTGCGCATGTCGCGCGAAAGACCCGAGACGCCGGTGATTGCCCTTACGCCGATCCCCGCAACGGCCCGCCGCCTCGCTCTCGTCTGGGGTCTTCACTGCGTGCTGACCGAAGACGCCAAGGACCTCGACGACATGGTCTCACGTGCGGCCCGCATTGCCGTCGATGAAGGCTTTGCCGAACCAGGCCAGCGTATCATCATCACGGCCGGCGTCCCGCTGGGAACCCCCGGCGCAACCAACATGCTGCGGATCGCCTATGTGGGCAGGAACGGGGCGACAGGAAACTGACGGCCTGACCCCCTCAGCGGTCAGATGGCCTGCTCCAGCCGTTCCAGTTCCTCGAGGGCTTCCTTCGGGCCTTCCATGAGCGGGTTCATGGTCAAGGCCTCGCGATAAGCGTCGATGGCGGCGGCGTAGTTCTTCTTCTTCTGGTAGATCATCCCGCGGCCGGCGAGGGCCCCGAAGTGGCGCGGTTCCAGTTCCAGCACCTTCTCGATATCGGCAAGCGCGGCATCGTAGCGTCGCATCAGATAGTAAAGGGTCGCACGGCGATTCCAGGCTTCGGCAAAATCGGGATAGCGCTCAACCAGCTTGTCCAGGATCTTGAGGGCTTCTTCCGGAGCGCCTTCGTCGGTCGCCTTGCTGGCCTGGCGCAGCAGGACCTCGGCAGTTGGCGAATCCGAGGCCATCCAGAGATCCCAGATCTTCTTCTCGAGGGTCTTGGCATTTGCCTCCGCACCAGCCGTATGCAGGCTGGCAAAGAGTCGATCAAGAGACTCGGATCGCATCTCGGCTGGTGATTTGCTGATCTCTGGTGGCGCAGGTAGCGCCTCCTCGGCACTTGCCGGGGTGGCGAACATCAGGCAGGCCAGGAGCAGGCATGAGACGTGGCGCATCGCGACAGAATACACCAAAGCCTGTGGCAACAAAATGAGCGCCGCGGGCAGTGGCTGCCCGCGGCGTTCACAAATCCGTCAGGGAGATAAGGCTCAGCCCTGCCGCGCCTTGAAGCGCGGATTGGTCTTGTTGATGATGTAGACCCGCCCCTTCCGGCGGACCAGCCGGTTATCGCGGTGCCGCTTGATCAGCGACTTCAAGGAATTACGAACTTTCATGGACTTCACCTGACTTTTCAGGCACATGGAACCAGAGGTCCGCAACGCCTGCGAGAATTGAGGCAGGTCTATAGAGGGGCGGGCCGAGCCTGTCAACCGGACCCTATTCCATGCTGCAAAACGTCTCCACCACCGAACTCGCGATTACCGTAGGCGCCCTTCTTGCCGGATCTGGCCTCGTCGCCGGAATGGTCGTTCTCGAACGCCGCCCCCGGACAAGCCTGAACCCACGCATGATCCCGACAACCCCTGTCATGCTGCTCGGAGCCCTGATCGCGATCCTGGCCATCGTGCATCTGGTCAACCTCTGGGGCGTCCATACCGGGAGATAGCCTTGAACAATACCCTGCCTCCAACACAGACGCTTTATTTTGAGGATCTCTCCATCGGCATGACGGAAGTCTATGTGAAGGAGGTAAAGTCGTCCGATGTGGTGGGCTTCGCCGAGATCAGCGGAGACCGGAACCCGATCCATCTGTCCGAACACTTCGCGGCCCGAACCCCCTTCGGCGGGCGCATCGCCCACGGCCTCTACACGGCAAGCCTGATCTCTGCGGTCATCGGCACGCGCCTGCCCGGCCCCGGCGCGGTCTACATGTCGCAGACGCTCAACTTCAAGGCACCCGTCCGGATTGGCGACATGGTGGAAGCTTCGGTGGAAGTGGTCGAACTGGTCGAGAAGGGCCGACGGGTGAAGCTGGCCTGCCGCTGCATGGTGGGCGAGACGCTGGTCCTCGAGGGCGAGGCACTGGTGAAGGTGCCGGGCAAGCCGGAAGGCTATTGATCTTGACTAAACTCTTGCGACGTTCCTAGTTCCTGCCATGGCTCAGACCAACATCATTCCCCTGCCCCATCACGCGCGCAACGCGGGCTTTGCCTTCGACCGTGACTGGATCGATGGCCTGCGCGTCAATCTCTCCGCTGCAGAACGCCGCGTCGCAACGCTTCCGGGCCGCCGCTCGGTGAAGAAGGATGCCCAGGCCGCCTGGCTGCTCAAGGCCGTGACCTGCATCGACCTCACCACGCTGAGCGGCGACGATACGGCGGGCCGCGTCAAGCGGCTCTGCGCCAAGGCCATTCATCCCGTGCGGGCGGACATTCTCGAAGGCCTGGGCATGGGCGATCGTGGACTCCATACCGGCGCGGTCTGCGTCTATCATCGCTTCGTCGCCACCGCGGCAGAGGCGTTGGCCGGAACGAGCATTCCGGTTGCCGCCGTCTCGACCGGCTTCCCGGCGGGCCTTGTCCCGCATGACGTGAAGCTGCGCGAGATCGAAGCCTCGGTCAGAGACGGTGCAGCCGAGATCGACATCGTCATCACCCGCGAGCATGTCCTCACCGGCAACTGGAAGGCGCTCTACGACGAGATGCGGGACTTCCGCGAGGCCTGCGGCGCTGCGCATGTGAAGGCAATCCTCGCCACCGGCGACCTCAAGACGCTGCGCAATGTCGCAAGGGCCTCGATGATCTGCATGATGGCCGGCGCCGACTTCATCAAGACCTCCACCGGCAAGGAGGGTGTGAATGCCACGCTGCTGGTGACGCTCATCATGCTGCGCATGATCCGGGACTACCAGGACCGCACAGGCTACAAGGTGGGTTACAAGCCTGCCGGAGGCATCTCCGCCGCAAAGGACGTGCTGAACTACCAGATCATGATGAAGGAGGAGCTCGGCCGGGACTGGCTTGAACCGGATCTCTTCCGCGTCGGCGCATCGAGTCTCCTCGCCGACATCGAACGGCAGCTCGAACATCACCTCACCGGCCGCTACTCGGCCTTCAACCGCCACCCCGCAGGCTGAGCCATGAGCGTTGCAGATTACTTCGACTCCATGGACTATGGCGCAGCGCCCGAGTCCGACAGCGAGGCCCGCGCCTGGCTGGCCGGCCACAAGGCGAGCTTTGGCCACTTCATCAACGGTGCCTTCACCGCTCCCGCCGATACATTCGAAACGCGCGAGCCGGCGACCGGGAAACTGCTGGCGCAGGTTTCGACCGGCTCCGCCGCCGCCATCGCCGCGGCCGTCAAGGCGGCCCGCGCGGCACAGCCGAAATGGGCGAAGCTCGGAGGACATGCCCGCGCGCGCCAGCTCTATGCGCTCGCCCGCATGCTGCAGCGCCATGCCAGGCTCTTCGCCGTGCTCGAGTCGCTCGACAACGGCAAGCCGGTGCGCGAGACGCGCGATCTCGATGTGCCGCTGGCGGCGCGACATTTCTATCACCATGCGGGCTGGGCCCAGCTGCTCGATACGGAATTTGCCGATCATCAGCCGCTGGGCGTGGTGGGCCAGGTCATCCCCTGGAACTTCCCGCTGCTCATGCTGGCCTGGAAGGTGGCGCCAGCGCTGGCCTGCGGCAACACCGTGGTGCTGAAACCCGCGGAGTACACCCCGCTCACGGCGCTTCTCTTTGCCGAACTCGCCGGCAGGGCCGGCCTGCCGCCGGGCGTGCTCAATGTCGTGACAGGTGCAGGAGCTACAGGAGCTGCGCTGGTCAGCCACCCAGAAGTCGACAAGATCGCCTTCACCGGCTCGAC
>JAPLOT010000417.1 GCA_026400595.1 Alphaproteobacteria bacterium
TCGCCATTGCTGTTCTGATCCAGCCGGTCGAAGCGCTTCGCCGCGCGCGGCTGCATTTCGGCCGCCGTGATCTTACCGTCGGCATTGCTGTCGAGCTTGGCGAAGACCTTGGGCGAACGCGGCATATAGGGCTCCATGGCCAGCACAGGACTTGCCACCAGCAGGCTGCAGCCAATTGCCGTTACGAAAAGTGCAATCTTCTTCATGGGTCGGTTCCTCCTTGCGTCTCTGCAAGATAGGACGGGCCTGGATTGCGATTCCGTCGCGGTGTCCTAGCCTGCAGGCCCCACCAGCCGGTCGAAGACCTCTGCTACCTGGGCCTCGGTATCGGCCAGGAGGGCCTCCGCCGTGGCAATGTCGGGTGAGTCAGCGGCGCCGGCCACGATGCGGTTGAGGCCCGCTGTCGCGGTGGCGGGGGCAAAGGCAGTGCTGACGCAGAGGCGCAGAACCTGGGTGAGGCGCTGGTACAGCAGGCAGGCCCGGCGCATCACCTCGCCGTCGCCCGCCGGCAGGACGCCCGCCGCCGCCAGCTTTCCGAGCGCCGCCAGGGTGTTGGTATCCAGGATGTCCGGGTGGCGGTGGGCATGGATCAGCTGCAGGGTCTGGGCCACGAATTCGAGTTCCACCAGTCCGCCGCGCACCCGCTTGATGTCCCAGGTGCCACCCGAGCCCTGCTCCTTCAGCATCAGCCTGCGCATGTCCAGGATGTCGGCCCGGGTCGCCGCGGCATCGCGGCGCTGGCAGAGTATGCGGCGGATGGCGTCCTGAAGCTCTTCCACCAGCTGCGGCGCACCGCAGATGACCCGGGCGCGGGTCATGGCCAGCTTCTCCCAGGTCCAGGATGAGGAGTCGTGGTAGGTGCGGAAGCTGTGAAGGCTGGTTGCAACCGGGCCCTTGCTGCCCGAGGGCCGAAGCCGCATGTCCACGTCATAGAGCACGCCTTCTGCCGTGGGGGCCGAGACCGCGGCGATCAGGCGCTGGGCCAGGCGGGCATAGTACTGGCCGAGGCTCAGGGGCTTGCGGCCATCCGACATCTCGATGCCCTCCGGCGCGTCATAGACGATGATCAGATCGAGATCGGAGCCCGCCGTCATCTCGCGCCCGCCCAGCTTGCCCATGGCAATCACGGCACTTCGCCCGCCCGGGACGTCGCCATGCCGGGCCTGCATGCTCACGGCCACCAATCGCCACAGCCGGTCGATCAGCAGACCCGCAAGATCGGAGAAGGAGGTTCCGGCCTCTTCGGAGCTCACCGTTTCCGACAGCACGCGCACGCCGATGCGGAAGGCCTGTTCCTTGCCGATGATGCGGGCGCGGTCCACCGCCTCGTCAAGCGGCGTGTCTTCCGGAATCGCCGTGTCGAGCAACAGGCGGATCTCGCCGGGGGTCGGCAGGGCGTCGAAGAAGCCGGGGTCGAGAACAGCATCAAGCACCTTGGGCCGATGGCTCAGCTGCTCGGCGAGGCGCGGCGCGGTGCCAAGAATTGTGGCGATCAGATCCAGCAGCCGCGGATTGGCCTTGAGCAACGAGAAGAGCTGGACGCCCGCCGGCAACCCCGCGAGAAAACGGTCGAAGGCCAGGAAAGCCTGGTCGGCATCGCCGGTACGCGCAAGCGCCGTCAGCAGGGCCGGCATCAGTTCGGTCAGCAGTTCCTTGGCCCGCGCGCTGCGGGTCGCGGCGTAGCGGCCGAAATGCCACCCGCGAATGGTGGCGGAGACTTCGCTTGCACCCTTGAAGCCCATGCGGCGCAGGGTCTCGATGGTTTCCGGATCGTCCTCGCCGCCGGTAAAGACGAGGCTTCCGGACTCGCTCGCCAGCGCCGATGCATCTTCGAACAGCGCGGCGTAGTGCCGCTGCACGCATTCGAAGGTGGCGCGCAGCCGGTCATGGAACGCCGTGGCGCTGTCGAAGCCGCTGAAGCGCGCCAGCGACTCGAATTGCCGGTTTTCAGCCGGCAGGGAATGGGTCTGTTCGTCGTTCACCATCTGCACGCGATGCTCGATGGTCCGCAGGAACCGATAGGCCTCGCTCAACTCATCCAGGGCCTGCGGCGTGATCCAGTTGGCCGCGGCCAGCGCCGCCAGCATGTCGAGCGTGCCGCGGCCGCGCAGCTTCGGGTTGCGGCCGCCCGCGATCAGCTGCTGGGTCTGCACGAAGAACTCGATCTCGCGGATGCCGCCACGGCCCAGCTTCAGATTGTGCCCCATCACCGCGATGGTGCCGTGGCCCTTCACCGCGTGGATCTGCCGCTTCAGCGACTGCACATCGGCAATGGCGGCGAAGTCGAGATACTTGCGCCAGACATAGGGCTTCAGCCGATCGAGAAACTCCTGGCCGAGCGGCAGGTCGCCGGCGGCAGGCCGCGCCTTGATCATCGCAGCGCGCTCCCAGTTCTGGCCCATGCTCTCGTAGTAGATCGCGGCGGCCTCGATCGAGATCGCCACCTGCGTGGCGCGCGGATCGGGACGCAGGCGGAGATCGACGCGAAAGGCATAGCCATGTTCGGTCACGTCCTGCAGCAGCGACACGAGCCTTTTGGTGAAACGCACGAAAAAGGTGGAGGGCTCGACGCCCGGCGCCAGCGGCGCAGCATCAGGATCGTAGAGCTCCGGTATCGAAGTATCGGCAAGCACGAGCCGGCCCGCGGCATGGGCCTCGCGCAGAAGCCAGTCCACCGCCGCCTGCAGGCTGGCATCCGCAAAGCGGGTGAGCGCGGCCGTCACCTCCCCCAGCGGCCAGCGCCCGCCCGTATCGGCGATCGCGATCAGCAACGCGGCCTTCGCCTTGGCGGCGCGCAAGGCGGCCATGAAGGCGGTTTGGCTGGTCCCATCCGCCGCCATCCGCAGACCGGCGATGACGCGGTCCAGCAAGGATTCGGGATTTGCAACGAAGGCTTCCGCCGCAAAATCCGGATCCGCCAGCATCAGGTCGCGCAGATAGGGCGAAGCGCCGGCGAGACCATCGACGAGATCCGGACGCGGACCGTCGCGCAGTGCATCCGGCTGGGCGTCGCGGAAGCGGCGCACGGCCGCGGCGTCGAGCGGCGGTGGCAGCCGCGCTGTGATCTCTCCGGACATGGCGGCTGGTTTAGCTGGCGGCGCGCTGCAGCGGAAGCACCAGCTTGGCGAGGAGCCCGGGGCCGTTGTCGTCCAGCACGAGCGCGCCGTCATGCAGCTTCATGACGCCGGAGACCAGGCTCAGACCCAGGCCATTGCCGGGTCGCGCACGGCTGGAGTCCAGCCGCACGAAGCGCTCCGTCACCCGTCCGCGGTCCTCGGGCGCTATGCCTTCGCCGTGATCGCCGACCGCGATGACCACGTTGCCGCCCTCTACCCGGCCGGTGACCTTGATCTCCGGCCCCTGCCCTTCGCGCGCACCGTATTTGAGCGCGTTGTCGATCAGATTGCTCAGGGCCTGGGCCAGCAACTGGCGGTCGCCCCGGACATTCAGGTCAGGGGCCACATCGAACTGCAGATTGCCGCCAAGCTCTTCCGCCGTGGGTTCATAGAGTTCCGCCACATCGGCGATGACCTGGCTGGCGTCGATCGGTTCAAGCCCGCTCCGGGCCTGACCTGCTTCGGCGCGTGCAATGGAGAGCAGCGCATTGAAGGTATCGAGCAGACGGTCGGATTCCTCCACCGTCTTCTCCAGAGCAGCCTTGTACTCCCCGGCATTGCCAGAGCGCAGCGCCGCCTCCACCCTCGCCTTCACCCGGGTGAGCGGCGTCTTGAGGTCATGCGCCACGTTGCTCGAGACCTCCTGCATGCCGGCCATCAGGCGCTGAATCTGGTCCAGCATCTGATTCAGCGCCAGGGCCAGGCGGTCGAGCTCGTCGCCCGATCCGCTCACCGGCATGCGCCCGCCCATGTCGCCCGCCATGATGGTATGGCTGGCGGCGGTGATGGCATCGACGCGGCGCAGGAAGTTGCGGCTCATCAGCAGGCCGCCGCCCAGGCCCAGGACCAGCGCGATGGCCAGGGCGTAGAACAGCGTCACGCGCATGATGCCCGCGAATTGCCGCAGCGCATCGACATCGCGCCCGACCACCAGCTCGAAGTCGCCGGTCAGCTTCGTGTGGAAGGCCCGCGCCACATGCCGCTCGATCCGCCCGCCGCGCTCGACATCCAGCGGAAATTCGATCCAGGGATCCTCGCTGCTCGCCTCGGCCGGCATGGTTTCGAGATTGCCGGCAACCCGGCGGCCCTGCGGATCGGAGAGGAGGTAGAGCGAGCCGCGGTCGTCCTTGCTGCGGCGCTGGATCGTATCGATGATGCCGCGAAGCCCGCGGTAGCGATACTGATCGGCCAGCGCCTGCACTTCCGCGCGGATCGTTTCATCCGTCTGGCGCTCCAGCAGCACGGCCGTGTTCCAGTAGACATAGCCCAGCAGCGCGCCGACCGAGAGCGCGAAGACGGCGAGGTAGAGCGCCGCGAGCCGGAAGGTCGATGTCCGCAGGAGCTTGAAACCCGCCCGCATCGTTCAAACGCCCTCCACATGCTTGATCATGCCACATCGCTCATGAAGTGGAGCGGCATGACGCCGTCCGGAATGATCCCTGAGTTTCGCATAGCCGCGTCCCTGGGCAAAGTGAAGAAGCAGACGGCGCGACAACGGTGAGGACCAAAGGTCCCTCAATGCCAAAACGGGGCGCGCCGTCGCACCCCGTTCCGGCCGTCCAACCTTTCGAGACCGGTCAGGCCTTGATCATGTAGCCCGCGCCGCGCACGGTCTGCAGGATCGGCTCGTCGAAACCCTTGTCGATCTTCGAGCGCAGGCGCGAGACATGCACGTCGATCACGTTGGTCTGCGGATCGAAGTGGTAGTCCCACACGTTCTCCAGCAGCATGGTGCGGGTCACGATGTGCCCTGCATTGCGGACCAGGTACTCCAGCAGCTTGAACTCGCGCGGCTGCAGCAGGATGGGCTTGCCGGCACGCGTCACCGTGCGGGACAGGATGTCGATTTCGAGATCGGCCGCGCGCAGCGTCGTCTCGAAAGGCTTCTCGGCCGGCCGGCGGCCAAGGTTCTCGACGCGGGCCAGCAGTTCGGAGAAGGCATAGGGCTTGCCGAGATAGTCGTCACCGCCCGCCCGCAGGCCCTTCACGCGCTCGTCCACGTCGCTGAGCGCGCTGAGGATGAGCGCAGGGGTGCGGTTGCCGTCGTCGCGCAGCTTGCGGATGATGCCTAGACCGTCCAGCTTGGGCAGCATGCGGTCGACGATCAGCA
>JAPLOT010000429.1 GCA_026400595.1 Alphaproteobacteria bacterium
GGAGAGAGCGACTTCTACTTCGTCAACGCGGCAGAGCCCGAGGCGGCCGTGCCGCTCATCGTGGATCTGGTCAAGACCCGCATTCCGCAGCGCTTTGGCTTCGATCCCGTCAAGGACATCCAGGTGCTCTGCCCCATGAACCGCGGCGGCGTGGGTGCACGCTCCCTGAACATCGAGCTCCAGGCAGCCCTCAATCCGGCAGGTGATAAAAAAGTCGAGCGTTTCGGTTGGACCTTTGCACCCGGCGACAAGGTCATGCAGATCGAGAATGACTACGACAAGGAGGTCTACAACGGCGATGTCGGCTACATCGACGATGTCGATGCCGACACCGGTGAACTGACTGCCAGCTTCGACGGTCGTGCCGTCACCTATGGCTTCGGCGAACTCGACACGCTCGTTCCGGCCTATGCCGCGACGATTCACAAGTCACAGGGGTCCGAGTATCCAGCCGTCGTCATCCCGATCATGACGCAGCATTACGCCATGCTCCAACGCAATCTGATCTACACGGGCGTCACCCGCGGCAAGAAGCTTGTTGTTCTCGTCGGGCAGCCGAAGGCTGTGGCCATAGCAGTGAAGAACGTCTCAAGTCGCAAGCGTTGGACCAAGCTCTGGGAGTGGTTGGCAGGAAGCGACCATGCCAGCCAGATCCATCCACAGCCCTAACCATTTTAATCCTATATCTCCCACCCGCTCCGCGTCATGCGCGCCCAGGACAACGACGAAGCCCGTATCGTGGCGGTGTTGCATGATGTGGTCGAGGATTGCCCGGGCTGGACGTTCGAGCGGCTCAAAGCCGAAGGCTTCAGCGCCGTCGTGATCGAGGCCTTGCGGCTGGTGACGAAGATCGAAGGCGAAAACTACGAGGCATTCGTTCAACGAACTGCCGGCACGCCGATCTCCCGCGCGGTGAAGCTGGCAGATCTAAAGCTTTATTCTCCTTTCTCACAAGGGCAGAGACCTTCCACCCAAGCACCAAATTGAACCAAGAAATGCCGTATTGATTTTCAGCGTACGTAGTCCCTCTCATGAAACCGATGGCTCAGATGACGCCGCTTTTGTCAAATGGGTGGGGGTATGAGCCCCAGGTCGATTTTGTCATGCCTCATCGGTTGGTCGATATCGACCTCTCGGTCCAGGTCTTGCGCGTAGCGGTGTCCAGAGTAAGTCGCCGCGGCGATGATCGCCGGAGCCTCGCAATCGCCGATCCGTGTCAGAGTGAATGGTAGCGAGGCGTGTGTACCATCCAGTGCGTAGCGCAGTGTACTATAGATGTCGTCGATGGGCTCGCGCTCGCCAACGACAACAAGCGCTTTAGCGGGAAGCGCCAGTTCCTGCCTTGAATGCTCACAGGTGATTGTAGCGACGTTGCCGTCGAACCACGAAAGCCCATGTGCCGTTGTCAACCGGATGCCCAGCTTCATCAGATGGGCGGGCACCCGCCAGCCTTCGCCAGTGTTCATTGCCCAGCGCGAAACGCGGTCGTGCGGCGTGACTAGCGTCACCTCCAGCCCCGCGGTGCGCA
>JAPLOT010000255.1 GCA_026400595.1 Alphaproteobacteria bacterium
ACGAACAGCCCGCGATCGACCATGTCATTCATTCGGAATCAGGAGACTGCTTCATGACCTTTTCCCGCCGCGACGTTTCAAAGACATTGCTTGGCCTTGCCGGCTCGTCGATGCTCGCGAGCCCCGCATTGGCCTTCGATGGACCATTCGCCGACGTCCTGGAAGGCGGCGAAGACTTCAAGACCGCGATCGAGGCCTATACCTTCGGCTATCCGCTTGTGACCATGGAGATGACGCGGCGCGTCATCACCAATGTCGCCGAACCGGCGGGCACGCGCGGGCCCATGGGCCAGATCATCAAGCTTCGCGAATATCCCAACGCCAGCTTCCGCGACGTGACCGCCCCCAATGCCGATACGCTCTACACGACATCGTTTTTCGATGTCACCAAGGAGCCCTGGGTTCTCAGCATCCCGGACATGAAGGACCGCTACGCCCTGTTTCCGATGCTCGACGGCTGGACCGAGGTCTTCGAGGTTCCGGGCAAGCGCACGACGGGCACCGCCGCGCAGACCTATGCCATCACCGGACCCGGATGGAGCGGAACGCTTCCCGCGGGCGTTGCCGAGTACAAGTCGCCGACGGGCATCGTGTGGCTGCTGGGCCGCATCTACTGCACTGGCACGCCCGAAGACTATGCAGCCGTGCATGCCCTGCAGGACCAGTTCAAGCTTGTACCGCTCAGCGCCTACGGGACCGACTGGACGCCCCCGCCCGGCACGGTCGATCCCTCGATCGACATGAAGACGGCGGTGCGCGAACAGGTCAACCGGATGGATGCGGTGGAGTATTTCACCCTTCTCTGCGAGCTCATGAAGACCAATCCGCCGAAACCCGCCGATGCGCCGGCGCTGGCGCAGTTCGCCCAGATCGGCATCGTTCCCGGACAAAGCTTCGATGCCAGCAAGTTCGATCCGGCCTTCGCCAAGCGCATCCCGGAGGTGGCCTTCGCCCGCATCATGCTGCATTTCAAGTTCAGCGACGGCGACGTCCAGAACATCAACGGCTGGGGCTTCACCACCAAGACGGGCCTCTACGGCACCAACTACATCCAGCGCGCGCTGATCACGGCCATCGGCCTCGGCGCCAACCGGCCGGAAGACGCGATCTATCCGACCTCGCCGAAGCCGCCCGGACTGCTGCACCGGTCCTACCAGGGCTCGGAGAACTATACGCTGACCTTCGAGAAGGATCTGCTGCCGCCGGTGAACGGCTTCTGGTCGCTCACCATGTATGACAAGGACTATTTCTTCGTCGACAATCCGCTCAACCGCTATTCGATCAGTCCGCGCCAGGACCTCAAGCCCAATGCGGACGGGTCCGTGACCCTCTACATCCAGAACCAGTCGCCGGGGGCCGACAAGGAAAGCAACTGGCTGCCGGCGCCGAAGGACAAGTTCATCCTCATGATGCGGCTGTACTGGCCGAAGGAGACCTCGCCCACCATTCTCAACGGGTCGTGGAGCATTCCCGAGGTGAAGAAAGTCAGCTGAACCACGACAGCGGCTTTAGCTGGCGGATCGATGATCGCGCCGGCAAGCTGAGAGACTGCGCGGCAGGCTTTCGCAGTTTGCCGGCCATCACAGCCTTATGTGCACGCGCTGCATGGCCTCGAAACCAGGGACTGACGCCGCGCCGCAGCATCCCGCCAGTCATCCTGCAGCGGCGACAGCACCGCCGCCAGCCGCGCGAGTCCTGCGAGCCAGCGATCCGCCGCCCGGGTGACGCTCTCCACTGTGCCGGCATGGGCCCTCGCCGCATAGCGCTGCGACTCCATGGCGGCGCGATGGGAGATCAGCTGCTGGATGAGCGCCCGGATCTCCGGAACGGCAATCTCGGCGACGCGCATGTCATCCTCCAGCCTCCGCCTTGCGATGCGCGCGGCATGATCGGGATCGTGCAGGGAGGTGATGACCAGCGCGGAGACCGCCACAAGGCCCGCGGCGGCGGCCATGGGCGCGGTCCAGCCGGGAACCCCAAGTCCGCCGGCAAAGAGCAGCAGGAAGACCGTCACCACCGCGAAGAAGGCCGCCGCGGCGATGACCTCCGTGCTCTGCAGGGCGATGGCCAGCAGGCGGCGGCGCGCGACGTCAGGGCCGCTCCGCCTTGGCCGTGAGGACCCGATCATGTCACTGCTCGGCCGAGATGCGCAGATAGGTCTGATCGATCGTTCCGGGATCGGCCGCAAAGACGGCGCCACCGGTCTGATGCGCGATGCGGTTCAGGGCCTCACGGTCTGCGCCGTCGCCGAAGGCGATCGCAAAGATCTTGGTGCCATCCACTTCCGCTGACCGCGGCAGGCAGGTCTGAAGCATGCGGGTTTCCGAGATGGCGCCGGCGGTGTCGGCTCCATCAGACAGCAGGACGATGCCGTTCAGCCGGCTCTCGCCTGACTCCGGCCTGCGGGCCTTCGCCATGGCTTCGGCCGCCGCGCAGACAGCGCCGTTCAGATTGGTGCCGCCGCCCGACACCAGCTGAAGCACGCGCTGCGACAGCCCTTCGGCGCCGCCTGCGGCCGGCGCGAAGTCCGAGACCAGCCGGATTCCGTCGTTGAAGACCATGAGCGCCACTTCATCGCGCGGATCGAGCCGCTTGAGGAAGCGTGCCGTGGCCTCGGTGGCCGCGCGGATCGGCGCTCCGTTCATGCTGCTTGAGACGTCCAGCACAAGCAGCACGCGGGCCTTGCGCTTGGTCGCGAGAAACTGGTCGATGATGGCGCCGGCTGCCTCGGCGCCGGGAACCTCGAAGGGCTTGATCGTCTCGGGCCGCGGCGCAGGGTCCGTTCCGTTGGCCAATGTGAGGTGCGAACCGCTCCCGCGCTTCGCGTCGAGCGGACGCAGCAGGAAGTCGCCCGCCGCCGCCTGCTGTTCGCTGTCGCGCAGATAGCTGCCGAACAGGCCTGCGGCTTCGGCCTGCTCCGGCGTCACCCAGGGCGCACCATCGAGTATGCAATAGGGATGATCGCTCCAGAAGGTCCCTTCGGACGGAAAGACGAAGGCAAGCGGAAAGCGCAGCTCGGCCTGGCGTTCCAGATTGAAGCGCACCACACCTTCCTCGAACCCGGCAATGACATGGAGAAAGTCCGGTCCCTGCCGGGCCATCATGTCCAGCAGGTTGGTCGTCACCATTCCATACTTGGACGTGTTGCGCGCCATGGCCGAAAGGGCCTCTTCAACGGGGCGCGAATAGACATCCTGCGGCGTGAGGCCTTCGGTCTTTCCAGTCTGCCCGTAGATGACCGACGCCAGAAAGAGCAGGCCGGCGCTCGAGTATTGCGGGTGGGTATAGCCCAGCTTCAACTGGCCCCATTCGGGGTGCCCATGGCGGCCCCAGCCCTGCGGGTCCGACGCCAGCGCGATGATGGATTTCCAGCTGACCGGCTTTCCCGGCCAGCCAAGGGCCTCCGCCATCGGCCGCCACATGGCGATGCCGCTGGGCGTATAGACGGTGGGTTTGCACTCGGCCGACGAGATCGGCGAGCCATGCGACGCCCTCCATCGCCCATCGAGTTGCGCGACCCAAGAGGACTCCCCCGGACTCCAGGCGACCGGCTGGTCATCGCCCGAGAGAATCCGATCCATGGAGTCGCCCGAGAGAACACCCTTGACGATGATTTCGATCGGCTGGCCCGCGCTTGTGCGGGCGCCATCTTGCGCAAATCGCCTGGCCATCTCCTCCATCCAGCGCTGCTTGGTGACCGATGAGGAGACCGTCACCGTGACCGGCGCCTCGGCGATGATCGCCTTGACCTGGCTGGGGAGAAGGCCAGCGAAACCTGCATACTTGATGCCGGCCATGGCGCCGATCGCCACAAGGGTGACCATCATGATGAAGAGGAACATGCGGCGTGTGCGTGTCATGCGACCGTCTCCTGTCAGTGCTTGATCCGCTTGCGCGGATCGGGATGCGGCTCATCCGAGAAATCGGGAAGTGCCAGGCGCGCGCCGCCAGCTTCGCCGGCCTTGAATTCCGCGAGCGCCTCGGCCTCCAGCATTTGGCGCTCGGCCACGCGGATCGAAACGTCATCCTCCCCCGCGGCTTGCGACGTGACCCGGCGCCGGGCACGGGCCTTCTCGTTTTCCTCGCCGACCATCTCCTGCAGCCTGTTGAGCCCGTCACCCGGATCATTGATGCGCCCGACCATGGCGGCGGCCATGGTTTCGAGATCCGCGACCGCGCGATTGACCTTGAGATCGCCGATCTGGAAGCGCAGTTCCTCGAGCCGGCCGCGGGTTTCGGCAACCGCGGCGTCGCGGGTTTCAAGAAGCTGCTGATAGGCGGCCTCGGCCGATGCAAACTTGCTGCGATCGGAGGCAATCGCCTGTTCCACCGACTTCAGTTCGAGCGCGAGCCGACCCGCCGCCGTCTCGTTGCCGGATCTCAACATCGCACGGAGCCTGTCCTCAGTCTGCTTTGCCCGGGCAGTACCGGAGTCGATCTGCGACTTGAGCCGCTCGGACAGCGTCGCATGCATCACGAGGCCTTCGTTGAATTGCGCGATCGACGCCCGGAAGCGCTCGCGCTCACGTTCGAGAAGAGCTTCCGGATGACGGCGTTCCATGTTCGACACGAGTCTGCCGAAGAGGCCGCGAAGCACGTTCCAGCTGCGCATGAAGAGCTGCATGGCGATGATCTCCTTCCGAGTTGCCTTCTCCTCATTGCAACGGCGATGCCAGGCGGCGACCCGCCCGAGAGGCGCCATCCGGTTGTTTCGACGATGATTTTTCAGAGCTGCCAGGCTGGCCAAGCGGCAAGCTGCCCGATGCACCTTCCGGTCCGGCGGAAATCCGCCGGGTTCAGGCGTCCCACGATCCGGACGGCGCCCGGTCGACGACCGGACGAAAGGCATTGCTGGCCCCCAGCGCGTTGAAGAGCATCAGAAGGAGCGGACCATCTGGCGGCGGCAGAAGACCGTCAGCCCCTACTCGTAGGATTTCCGTGCGAGTCCGAGGCGCTGCATCTTCTCGCTCAGCGTGCGGCGCGGCACGCCCAGCGCATCGGCGGCAGCCTGGACATTGCCGCGACTTTCGGCCAGGGCGGCCTGGATGAAGGCGGCCTCCACGGTGTCCATCTGTTCCGGCAAGGGCCGGCGCTTCAAGCCATCGCCGTCAAGTCTGCCGCCAAGGCCCAGAACATGACGCTCGGCGAAATTCCGCAACTCGCGCACATTGCCGCGCCAGTTGTGAGCCATGAGACGCTCGAGGTCTTCGCGCGCGAGGCGCGGCGCCTCGCGGCCATAGCTGTTGGCGAAGTCCTGCAGGAAATGCGTGAAGAGAAGCGGTATGTCCTCGCGGCGTTCGTTCAGCGGCGGAATGAAAAGTTCCGCGACACCCAGCCGGAAGTAGAGATCCTCGCGGAACTCCCTGCGGCCTGCAGCCTCGAGCAGATCGGTCTTGGTGGCTGCGACGAGGCGAACATCAACCTTGATTTCCTCATTGCCGCCCACCCGGTGAATCGTGCGTTCCTGCAGCATGCGCAGGAGCTTGACCTGCAGGGCCAGCGGCATGCTCTCGATCTCGTCGAGAAAGAGGGTGCCGCCCTTGGCATATTCGATCAGGCCGATGCGCCGCTGCTTGGCATCGGTGAAGGCGCCCGCCTCGTGTCCGAACAACTCGCTGTCGATCAGGTTTTCCGACAAGGCGCCGCAGTTGATCGCCACGAAACGCGCCTTGCTGCGGGAGCTGAGGTCATGGATCGCGCGCGCCACAACCTCCTTGCCGGTTCCGGTCTGCCCGTGAATCAGGACGGTCGCATCGGTCATGGCGATGCTGGCGATCTCACCGCGCAACTTCTCCATGGCCGGCGAGTTGCCGATCAATCGCATCGGCAGTCCGCTGCGATTTGCCAGTTCGCCCCGGAGCGCGCGGTTGTCGAGCACCAGCGCACGCTTCTCCAGGGCGCGCTTCACCTTGCTGCGGAGGTCGTCGACGCTGACCGGGCGCTCCATGAAATCATAGGCACCGCTGCGCATCGCCTCCACCGCCGTGGCGATCTCGCCATAGGCGGAAACGATGATGACCGGCACATCGCTGTCGCGACCGACCACGAGACGGAGGAGATCGAGCCCGCTCATCTCGGGCATCTTGAGATCCGTGACGACGATGCCCGGAAAACCCAGCGCATCGGACTGCCGCGCGATCACGTCGAGCGCGGCCGCGCCGCTGCCGGCCGTCAGGATCGCCTGCTCAAGCGGCAGCAGCGCCTGTTCGAGCCGCGCGATATTGGTCTCGTCATCGTCGACAAGCAGAATCTGGAGGGGGCTTCTGGTCATGACGTCTGCTGATACTCCAGTGGAAGCGTGAGAATGAAGGTGGAGCCCCGGCCGACCTCGCTCTGCAGGGTCAGGTCGCCCCCCAGAAGCCGCGCGAATTCCCGGCTGATGGGAAGGCCGAGGCCAAGCCCCACCCCCGGTTTGGTCACGCCGGCCGTCGACTGAAGCCGCTGGAACTTTCCGAAGATCAGCTCCTGGTCTGCGCGGGATATGCCCGGACCGGTATCGGTCACGTGCAGCGCGATCTTGCCATCGCCCTGCGAGGCATGCACCGAGACGCTGCCGCGTGCCGTGTACTCCACCGCATTGCTGAGCAGGTTCACCACCACGCGCGTCAGCAGCCGGGGATCGGAGACCAGAGTGAGCCTACGGTCAACTTCGGTTGCGACCGACAGGCCCTTCGCGGTCGCCAGGCGCTCGACGACGCGGCGGGCGCCATCCACCAGAGATGCCAGCGGCACGGGCTCGGGCTTCACCCTCACCTGCCCCGCCTCGATCCGCGCCATTTCGAGCAGTTCGTCCACCATGCCCAGGAGATGCGTGGCATTGCCTTCGATGCTCTGCAGCACGCTGCGCGAGGCCGGCGGCAGGTCCATGCCATCGGCGGCCAGCACGCGCGCGTCCTCGATGACGGCGGCGATGGGCTTGCGCAGGTCGTGGCTCATGTTTTCCAGGAAGCGCGACTTGGCTTCATTGGACGCCTCGAGCCGTGCCGACTGTTTCTGCGGCGTGATGTCGGTATATGTGGTGACAAAGCCCCCGTCCGGCATGGGGGCGCGCCGAACCTCCAGGGACGTCCCGTCCGCCCGTTCCACCTCGAAACGCGGCGGATCGAGGCTGCGGGCGCGGCGCAGCGCCTTGGCAATGCGCTCCTCCGCATCAACGTCGCCATAGTCGCCGCGGTCGATGTTGTAGCGGATCACGTCCGCCAGGTGCATGCCGCGCCTGAGAAGGCCGGGAGGGTAGCGGTTGAGCTGCTCGTATTGCGGGTTCCATGCCGTGAGGCGAGTCTCGCCATCATAGACGGCGATGGCATCCGACATGCTCTTGAGGATCATCTCCTGTTCCTGCTGCCGGGCCTGGAGCGTGGCGAGCATGTCGCCGATGCTCTTGGACAGGTGTTCCAGCTCCGCAATGCCACGGTAGGTCGGCGATTTGCCCATCGCAAACTCTCCGGCGATGCCGAAGATCGGCTGCACCAGGAACTGCCGCAGCCCGAAGAACACCAATGCGCCCACGGCGAGGAGCGCAAGCGTCGAGCCGAGATAGACCGCCCTGACCTGACTCACCAGTGCCTGGAAGTCGATTGCGTCCTTGGTCACGACAAGGTCCCAGTTCCAGGGCGAGAAGTGGGTCGAGGCGGCATAAAGGCCGGGACCGGCACCGTGACCCGGCCGTGCCGCAATGGCCCTGGCTTCGTCCTCCGAGATGCCGGTGGCGAAATCGACCACACCGTCAGCGATGACGATGATGCCGACATTCTGCTCACGGGCGAAGTCTTCCAGCCGGATGCGCGTATTGAGCTGGAAGGAGAGACTGTTCATGTCGCCTTCCCGGTTCTGCCGGTCGACTTCGGAGTCGGCGATCGTGGCGGCGCCGCGCAACAGGGCGTCCAGCGTGTTCCGGATGTTCTGGTCCGCATAGCTGCTGATGGTCCGGAGCACCAGCAGGTAGAGCACGATCCCGCCAATCAGGATGAGTCCAAGCGCGGGGCCCAGGATGACGAGCTGCAGCGAGGGACGGAACCTGCTCATCACAAGGCTGGTCCGATCAGGGCAAGCGCGGTGCGGGTGTCCTCGGGAAAGACGATCTTCTTCCGGCCCTCCTGCCATTGTACGATCATCTCGAGGCGCTTGACCTGAATCCCCGTACGGTCAACCGCGAAGCGGCCAAGGACGGAATAGGTGTCGAGCGCATAGAGCGCCGTACGGACCGCCGCCCGGTCCAGCGTGCCGGCCGCCAGCACCGCCGCATGGAACACTTCACCTGCCGCATAGGCGGTGGCCGCATGGTAGCTCGCGTCCTCGCCATAGCGCTGTCGAAAGGCTGTTGCGAATTCCCGTGACCGCGGGAAGGGAGCATTCGGTTCCCAGATCGATGTCGAAAAGCTGGTGTCGCCGGTGAATCCGAGCTGCTCGGGCCAGAACGGCAGCGCCGGCCCGACCGTTGCATAGAAGGCCCGCGGCATCCAGCCGAGATCCTGGAGGGCACGGCGGGCATTCAGGGCCTCTGCCAGATGGCCGGAAACCATGACGAGGTCGGCGCGCTGGTCCCGTGCCTCCCGCATGAGGTGCGACAGGTCAGACTGGCCCTTCGGAAACTCCTTGTCGAACACGATCCTGAACTTGAGGAAGGGAGCCCACTTCTTCGTGCCCTCGGCGCACTCGCGCGAGAAGGCATCGTCGGCATTGATCACGGCGATCGTCGCGAGACCGGCCTCATGCCCGAGCTTCAGCATCCCCTGTGAGTAGCGGCTGGCCTGCGTCCACATGCCGAAAACGCCGGGATAGTTTTTCTGCCAGATGGCATCGGAGGATGCACCGGCAGCCAGCAGGGGAAGGCCGGCGCCGGTGACGATCGGCACGATCTGGAGCGTGATCTCGCTCGAATAGGGGCCGAAGACGTGGTCGATGCCGCCTGACGAGGTGTAGTCCGTGTAGATTGCGCGCGACTGCGCCGCATCGCTCTGGTCGTCGCGAATCTCCAGTTCGACGGCGCGGCCGAGAATGCCGCCGCGCGCATTGACCTCGTCGCGCCACAACTCATAGGCGCGCTTCTGCATGAGGGCCGGCGCGGCATAGATGCCCGTCAGTCCGAGCGACACGCCGATACGGAGCGGCTTGGCTGCCCGGGAGCCAGGGAAGCCTCCTCCCGCCGCAAGGGCTGCGAGCGCCAGAACGCCGCGCCGCGGCATGGGTCGCGACAGAAGTGGCTTCTGCCTCATTGCTGCGCTCCGCCGAAGACCGGTTCGGCCGTGCGGCGCTCATCCGGCCAGACGATCTCCTTCCGGCCGTCGATCCATTGAACGACCACGTCGTCACGCTTCGTCTGCATGCCGGAGCGATCGGGAAGGAAGCGGCCGATGATCGTCATGACATCCATGCCGAAAAGCACCTCGCGATAGCGGTCACGGTCGAGCGAACCGGCCTTGCGCAGGGCCATGATCATGATCTGGCAGGCGGCATATGCCGCAGCCGCATGATAGGATGGTGCCACACCGAACCGCTTCTCGAAGGCTTCGGAGAACTCCTGGGAAGCGCTGCTCTGCCCTTCCGCCGGTGGTTCCCAGATCGACGTCGTGAAGGCCTTGTCGCCAAGCGGGCCAAGCTCGGTGAGCCAGGCGGGAAGCGACGGCCCGACGGTCGCGAAGAAGATGGGCGGCATCCATCCGGCCTCGGCGAGCGCGCGGCGCATGCGGACCGCCTCGTCAAAATAGCCGGCGACCACCAGGACCTCGGTGCGCGCGGCGCGGATCCGCGCGATCATGCGCTGGTCGTCACGCGCGTCCGCGGGGAGCTCCTCGTCCAGCACGAAGCGATTGAACTTGAGAAAAGGCGCCCACTTTCGGGCTCCTTCGGCAATCTCCTTCGAGAAGGCATCGCCGGCATGGACCAGCGCGACGCGCGTCATTCCGCCTTCGTTTGCCAGCCCGAGAATTCCGATCGTGTAGCGGCTCGCGGGCGTGATGACCCCGATGATGTTGCGATATCCGCGGCGCCAGAGTCTGTCGGCGGCTGCCCCCGGTGCAAGCATCGGATAGCCGCCCTCCTCCGCCCGAGGACGCCGCCCGCATCGTTTGCCTCGGCCTGACAGAGTTCATAGCTTCGCTGCTGCATCTCGGCTTGCAGGGCGTAGCGCCCCGAAAGTCCCAGCGAGACACCGATTCGAATGGGATCAGCCGCCCAGGCAGGCGCACAGAGTCCGGCGGCCAGCATGAGGAAGACGAGCGGCAGAAACCTGCACATGGCAAGCGGTCCTACTTACGGATCCGGCCTCCGCCTCGCACGATCCGAGTTGGAGACGCGTATCTGGTTCAATTCCAGTCCCAATGAGCCCTGCAGGATTCCTGCCAAGCAAGAAGAAAACCACTTGATTGAATTTACACAAGTTTCTGCCATGTGGCCAGACGGACCGGCAACGCCTTGCCAGATCGCGCCGCGGAACCGGCGGATTCATGTCGAGGTGGTTGCCCCTGAAGGCCACGCCTTCGCCGGCCTTCTTCGACTTTGCGGCCTCCCTGGCGCCCGGCAGGACGTCATCAGGCGCCGAGGCCAGGTCCGCCAGACGCTACGGTTGCAGCAGCGACCGCAACCGCTGCAATGCCCTGGAGAAGCCCTTCAGCGAAATGCCGAACTTGATGGGCTGATCGGTTTCCGCGGCAATTGCCGAGATGGTGAGACTGGTACCCTTCTCCAGCTTCTCCAGACTCGCTGCATCGAACTGGAGCCTGACCAGGCAACCCACAACGTAGCAGGTCTCGAATGCAAGCTTCTGCCCGAATGCCACGTCATCAACGGCCAGTATCACGCCGTTGGGGAAGCGCAATCCGAAGGGAAGGGCAAGCGTTCCAGCCGTGCCGTCCGGGCCGGCGGCCTGAAGCTCCATGGCGAGCAGCCGCTGGTTGGCATTCTCGCGGCTGAACTGCTGCTGGGACATGAGGCAGAGTTTTTCGCCCTTGACGACCTGACAGTTCACCACCCAATCGCCATGGGTCTCGCTGATCGAGGTCGCACCGCCCAGCAGGCCTGCGCCGGACTTCGTTTCCTGCGCCAGGCCAGGACATGCCTGTCCCGCCGCGACAAGCAAGAGGCCCGCGAACAGATCAGAGCCATTGCTTCAGGGAGTCCGGGCAAGACGATGCTTCCCGTCAGGCCGATTTCGAAGCCCGTGCCACGGCGCGCGTCCCCTGCTTTCGCGCCCTGATGACCGTTACCCTACATGGCGCTTCCGGCGCGCCCTTCGCGGATACGCTTCTCAGGATGTTTCGCATCGTCGAACTGCAGCGCGTGTTGTTGCCCTTCTCGTCCAGCGAGGCGCCAAGCGCAGTGCGGTCGAGTTCCGCACCTTCAGGCACACTTTTGAAACCTTCATGCAAACACCTGTCAAACACGAAAAGCTCAACTGTTGAGTCCACAAGCACCGTTGCCTGGCCGTGAGGACCGTCAGCCACACGCGTGTGTCACGAACTGCCCTGTCAGGGCAGGCGGGATTTGGCCTTCGCCAAACTGCCGGATGGCCACGTTTTGCCGGTCAACTGGGCTGCAACCCCCAAGCAAGTTCCATTTCTTCACTTATCGCAACAAGTTAGTGAGTTGCGTCGGCTCTCATCCATCTGGCAGGCGCTTTGCAAGTCGAACTGCAGCTTGAGCGCGACGGTGTCGCGGCAAGCAGTAAAGCACGCCAACCAATGGAGAAAGACATGTTCAAGACCCGGCAAATCACGGTTGCAGTCATCGCCACCGCATTCCTGCTCTCTTTGTCGACCGGCACGACCTACGCAGCGAAGAAGAATGTGCGTGAGACCATGACCGCAGAGCAGAAGAAGGCCGCGCGCAAGCGCGGCATGGAGTGGTGTCGAAACAAGTTTCAGAGGGACGGCTACACCCAGATTGAAAAGGTCATGATTCGAGAGGACGGTGGAATCACCTGCTACATTCGTCGTTGAACAGGAGACGGTAGCCGATCACCAGACGTTCGGATGTGATGTATGGATATCCCTTGCATCGCAACGCGCACAAATCTCATTCAGGCCACAGTGACGACCAGGACTCGGCAAGGTGGCCTGAGGCAACGATTGTTCCGGCATCAGTTTGAAAACGCACCTGACATGAGGCGGCTGGCAATCGCATTGGGTGTAGTCATCGCCCATTCTCCAAAACGTCGCTCTGAACGAGCATGTATGCCCTCGTCTGTCGATGCGCGTTTTCTCGTTCTTGGTCGATTGGCTTAAGCATATTGGCATTGGCGTCGCTGGCCCATTGAAGGCTGTAGACGAGGGACACAATGCCGACCAGGCCAATCGTCACCTGGGCAACGGTCAGGACAACCAAGACAAAGGCCCACTCCGCCATTTCCTGTTGGGCCGCCAGATCGTACTTGAATCGTTGTGCTTCACGATTGGCGTCTACGGAGGCTATCGCACACTTGGCACCCCCAAGAAGCGTCCCCGCGTCTTCGAGACAGCCGCGGGAATGCTGCTCAACAGTTTCATGTTCGTTGGAGGACATGCTTTGGCGCCGTTCAGCGTGCTGGCGTTGGTATTCTCGCAGTTCGAGCCATTCCCAGGTCCTGATGGTCATGCATCAAGAGGCCAGTAGCAGGTTGAGGCCCTGACCCTCTCCTCTCATCGCGATACACGCTTTGTCGATGTATGCCGGCAAACAGGGCACTTCCAGGATCGGCCCAAAGCGGACATTCCGCCATCCGTGCCATTTTGACTCTGCTCAACAGAAGCATGTCGTTCATCCAGGCCTCTTCCTTCGGAAGCCTTGAATCAACACCATCACCGATACGCAACGACCCTGACGAGTTCCAAGCCTAGCCTCTCAATCGGAACATCCAATCGAGAGTCCGCTTTGCGCGCCTGCCGTACGGCGGTTGCAGAGCGAGCTGGATCGATGACATCGGTCCCTGCTGGAACACGGGCCTGAGTTTCGAAAAGGTGATGAAACCCTCATAGCCATGATAGTGCCCCATCCCGCTCGCGCCGACGCCGCCGAAAGGCAGGTCGTGCTGACCCACCTGCACGATCGCCTCGTTCACACCGACGCTCCCCGAGATGATGCGGGTGATGTACATGTCGGCGAGGCGCTTGTCGTTGGTGAACGGATAGAACGACAGCGGCCGGTCGTGGCTGTTCACGTATTCAATGACCTCCTCCGGGTAGCGATAGCTCTTGATCGGCAGAAGTGGCCCGAAGATCTCTTCCTGCATGATCGTCATGTCTTCATTGACGTCGAGAATGATGTGAGGCGGCAACTTGCGCGAGGCTATGTCCGGCTTCTGGTCGGGAGCGAGGTTCACCACTTTGGCTCCCTTTTCACCTGCATCCTGAAGCATGGCCGTGAGGCGATCATAGGCGCGCTGGTTGATGATCGAAGTGTAGTCGGAACCATTGAGATCAGGATATCTCGCGGCCACAAGGCGGCGCGCATTGGCGACAAACTCGTCGGTCTTGTCTTCTGGCAAGAACAGGTAGTCGACATTGACGCAGACCTGGCCGGCATTGAGGCACTTCGCCCACATGATGCGTTCGGCGGCCGTCTTGATCGGGAAATCCGGGGCGACCACGGCAGGAGCCTTGCCCCCCAGCTCCAGCGTCACCGGGCACAGGTTGGTGGCGGCCGAGGCCATGACGGCACGACCTGTCGCGCTCGAGCCCGTGAACACGAGGTGGTCGAAGGGCAGCGACGAGAATGCCGGACCCCGCCCGCCGCATTCGAAGAAGGTGAGCTTGTCGGTTGGCAAGTAGCGGGCGCTGATCTCAACCAGAAGCCGTGAGAGATGCACCGAGTTCTCCGACATCTTGACCATGGCGCGGTTGCCGGCGGCCAGGATGTCGATGAGCGGCCCAAACGAGAGCTGGATGGGAAAATTCCAGGGCACAATGACTCCGACAACCCCGAGAGGCTGAGGAATCACGCGATTGCTTGCCCCTGGAAAGACAAGCCAGTCGACCGTCCGCTTCTGCGGGCGCATCCACTTTTCCACGTGAGAAATCGCGCTTCGGAGTCCTTCCCGCACGGGAAACAGTTCGAGCAGTCGCGTTTCGATCGCTGACCGCACGCCAAAGTCCGCATCGATAGCCGATATGATCTCGGTCTCGTTTTCCGAGAGCATGCGGTGCAATGCCCCAAGGTCAGCACGGCGGCTCTCGGCGCTGGGAACCGGGTCCTTGAAACAGGCGGCGCGCTGGCGCGCGAGGCAGTCGGTGAATTCAGCCGGGGCTTCCATAGGTTGAATTTCTCCATTCTGAGCAATCATGAAGCGCCCCCCGATCAATTCGGCAGCCAAGACAAGCCTGCGTTCCATTCGCCTTCCGGTGCCGAAACCACGGAAGGCTCCGGGTGCTGGCGAGCCCCTATCCGAGGCTCTGCGCGGACCCGCGTCCGGCAACCAGATTGATCACGTCGAGGCAGTCGGAATTCGACATGTACTTTGGAACCGGATACGCGCCGTGCGCCTCGACCAGCGCGCGGCGCACCAGTTCCGGGATGTCCTTGACATCGACCTTGTCGAGCGTTTCGGGGATACCCAACAGAGCATTCAGCCGGCGCAGCTCGGCGACGAATGTCCGGGCGGAGGTGCGGTCGTCCTTCTCGGCCCCCTCCAGCCCGCACGCCCGTGCAAGCTCCGCCAGGGGCGTCGCGGCCTGGTCAAGGTAGAAGTCCAGAACATAGGGCAGAACAACCGCGTTCACCAACCCGTGCGGCAGGTGGTAGATCGCTCCGATCTGGTGCGAAATGGCATGGACATATCCAACGCCCGCCTTTGTGAAGGCAAGGCCCGCCTGACATGACGCCACGGCGAGAGATTGTCGCGCTGCAATGTCACGTCCATCTTCGTAAACCTTGGGCAAGTCCCGGACGATCACACGCGTAGCCCCCAACGACATTGCACGGGTTGCCGGCGTGGCGAGCGTGGAGAGATAGGATTCGACTGCATGTGTCAGCGCATCCATTCCGGTGGCGGCAGTGACGCCCGGCGGCAGGCCAAGCATGAGGTTCGGATCAAGCGCGATTGCCACCGGAACCAGCTTGTTGTCCACGATGGCGAATTTCCGCTGGGCCTCCGGATCGGAGATGACCGAGACAATCGTGACTTCGGAGCCCGTGCCGGCGGTGGTCGGGATGGAGAAGAACGGCAGCACCGCCTTGCGCACCTTGAAGTACCCGTCCAGCGCCTCAGGGCTGCAGCCCTGCGCACGGCAAGCGATGATCGCCTTGGCCGCATCGATCGGCGATCCCCCGCCCACTGCCAGAACCGCATCGGCGCCGGCCTCCTTCAGGCGGGCAACACCTTTCATCACAACGGCGATCGTCGGATCCGGCTCGACATCGGAATACACGTGGGCGGTGATCCCGGCGGCCTTCAGTGCGGCCAGCACGGGATCAACGACCTTCAGTTCCAGAAGCACTGCATCGGTTACCACCAGGACCGAGCGCAACCCGCGGTCGGCGATCATCCCCACGAGCTCGGCGGACGACCCTGGCCCGGTAAAGATGAATGGCGTCGGCGCAGGCGCCAGCTTGGTCGCAATCCCCAGCCCTCGGATACGCAGTCGTCTGATGATGTTGTTCAACGGCGTGACCTCCTGCTGGGGAAAGACCGAGGTGTATCTTCACTCATGCTGTGGTTAGCCAGGTAAACGACGCGATCTGCTTTCTTTCCGGCATCGGCGTTTCTGGAGTAACCAGTGGACCGTTGCCACGCGAGCTTCAGGGGGACGGCGTCAGCGCCACCGTCACGCGCGGAATCCGTCCGGTGAAGCGGTTGTCCTCGCCGGCACCAAGCGCCTCCACCACGGGAGTTTGCAGGTCGATTCCGACATCGGCGGTTTCATCCGCTGAAAACAGCAGTGGCTGTGTGCGCCCGATCCGGCCTTCGCCCGCGAGCTTGCCGTCAACGAAAATCTTCCCTGTCCCGCCCCGGCCCGGTCCGCCCCCATCATATGCGAACTCGAAGCGGATCGTCGCAGCCCCTGGCGGCAGGGCTTGTCCGCCCTCGATGGTGAAGCGTTCCCTGTCGAGGAAGTTGTAGTGGAACGCGGGCACGCCATCATTCATGTAAAGCGCCCACCCTCCGAACCGCCCTCCCTGCACGAGGATGGCGCCCTGGCCGCCACCGGCCGGGGTCACCACATCGGCGGTGACACTGAAAGACTTGTTCATGGTGTTGAGGAATGCGTTCTCAGGAATCCCCGTCATGCCCTCCGACAGCGTGAGGGACGTCCGCCCCGCCATCAGGTCCGGCCGGCCGGCCAGCGCGGGGATCGCACGTTCGAGCGTACGATCGTCCATCGGAAGGACGAAGTTCGGGATGGCCTCGGCAAGAAACATGTCCTTCAGCTCGGCAAGCCTTTCGGGCTCCTGTGCGGCCAGGTCGTTGACGAGGCTGAAATCCGACCGGGTATCGTAAAGCTCCCATTTGCCGTCGGCGATGGAGGTTCGGGGCTGCGCCTCCCAGGTCGGGTTGTGGATCACGCGCGCAAACCAGCCCTTGTGATAGATCCCACGGTTGCCGAACATCTCGAAGTACTGCGTCTCGTGCTGTCCGGCCGCTGCGGGGTCCTTGGCCGCGTAGAGCATGCTGACCCCGTCCATCGGACGCTGCGCGGTGCCGTTGACGATCCTCGGTGCCGGCAATCCGGCCGCCTCGAGAATGGTGGGAGCCACGTCGATCACGTGGGTGAATTGCGTGCGGAAGCCTCCATCGCTCGGCACACGACCTTGAGGCCAGCGAATCGCCGTGCCGACCTTGGTGCCGCCAAAGTCCGACGCCACCTGCTTGGTGTAGCCATATGGCGCATTGAAGAGCTGAGCCCATCCCGCTGCCATATGGGGGAGCGTTTCCGGTCCACCCCAGGCATCAAGGTAGGGCAGCAGGTCTTCCACCGTCGGCTGTACGCCGTTGAAGTAGGTGAACTCGTTCGCGGTTCCGTTGCGGCCGCCTTCCGCACCGGTGCCGTTGTCGCCAGCCACAAAGATCACAAGCGTGTTGTCCAGTTCACCCGTCGCACGAACGGCTTCGATGACTCGGCCGATCTCGTGATCGGTGTATTCCAGAAAGCCTGCGTGGACTTCCGCCTGCCGGGCGTAAAGGCGCT
>JAPLOT010000239.1 GCA_026400595.1 Alphaproteobacteria bacterium
CCGCACCCGCCGAAAGCTCGTGCTTCCGCGCACGCCAACCCAGGGCAAGTATGTGGAAGCCATCCGCAAGAACGAGCTGGTCTTCGGCGTCGGCCCGGCCGGCACCGGCAAGACCTACCTGGCGGTAGCCTGTGCGGCCGAGGCCTTGATGAATGGCGAGGTCGACCGCATCGTTCTGTCGCGCCCCGCCGTGGAGGCGGGCGAACGCCTGGGCTTCCTGCCCGGCGACATGAAGGAGAAGGTCGATCCCTATCTGCGGCCGCTTTACGACGCGCTCTATGACGTGATGCCTGCAGCCCTGGTGGCCAAGGGCCTGGCTGAGAACCAGATCGAGATTGCGCCGCTCGCCTTCATGCGCGGGCGGACCCTGTCGTCGGCCTTCGTCATCCTGGATGAAGCGCAGAATACAACCCCGCAGCAGATGAAAATGTTCCTTACCCGCCTCGGCGAGGGCAGCCGCATGGTGGTGACCGGCGATCCCACGCAGGTCGACCTGCCGAACGGGATCTCCTCCGGACTTGCCGATGCGGTGGCCACGCTCGAGGGCGTGGACAGCGTCGCCGCGGTTCACTTTGCCAATGCCGATATCGTGCGCCATGCGCTGGTCGGCCGTATCGTCGCGGCCTACGACAAGAAGGCTGCAAAACCGCGCCGCTCATGAGTCTCGAGATCGATGTCGAGGAGGCCGGCTGGGCTGAGCTCGCCGGTCTCGAGGAGCTGGCGGCAACGGCCTGCATTGCCGTCTTCGCGGCCCAGGGCAAGCGGCCCGACGATTACGATGTGAGTCTCGTCTTCTCAAGCGACGAAGCCGTCCGTACACTGAACGCCGCGTGGCGCGGCAAGGACAATGCCACCAATGTCCTGTCCTTCCCCGCGGAAGACATGCCCTTGCCCAAGGGCGAGCCGCATCCGCTGGGCGACATCATCCTGGCCCATGGCGTGGTCGCGCGGGAAGCCGCCGAACAGGGCAAGACATTGCGGGATCATGCCGCACACCTTATGATCCATGGGCTTCTGCACCTGCTCGGTCATGACCATGAGGACGATGGCGGGGCCGCAGCCATGGAAGCGCTCGAGATTCGAATTCTGAAAGGACTTGGTATCACCAACCCCTATGAGTGACAGCGACAGTAGCAGCGCCGCGACGCCAAGCGACGCGCGGCGTGACAGTCTGTGGAGGCGCCTGCGCACGCGCTTCGGCCGCAAGAGTGAAATGGGGCTGCGCGAAAGCCTCGAGGGCGCGCTCGAGACCCACGGCGCGCAGAACCCCGGCGAGACGGTACGCGCGGAAGCTAAGTCGATGATGCTCAACATCATCGAGTTCTCCAATCTCCGCGTCGACGACGTCATGGTGCCGCGCGTCGATATCGTCGCCATCGACGAGACGGCCAGCATGCGCGAGCTTCTCGCCAAGTTCATCGACGCCAATCACTCGCGCCTTCCCGTCTTTCGTGAGACGCTCGACGGCATCACCGGCATGGTGCACGTCAAGGACTTCATGCGCTGGATGGATGCGAAGGGCGTCAAGCGCCGCAAGGCCAGGGCCGACAAGCCGGAGAAGCTACCGGCGGCCGGTCTGTCGATCGCCGCAGCCGAACTGGCCATCGCCGTCAAGCAGTCGGGCCTGCACCGCGACGTTCTCTTCGTGCCGCCGTCCATGCCCGCCTCTGATCTGCTTGTCCGCATGCAGGCGAGCCACATTCACCTGGCCATTGTCATCGACGAGTATGGCGGCACCGACGGCCTCGTGTCGATCGAAGACCTGGTCGAGGTGATCGTCGGCGACATCTCCGACGAACACGATACCGAGGAGGGCCTGCAGATCAGGGCTGTCGGTGAAGGCAGCTATATGGCCGACGGCCGCGTCGACATCGCCGCTCTCGAGGATCTGGTGAAGATCGATCTTTTGTCCGACGACGAGGAGGAGGAGGCCGATACGCTGGCAGGCCTCATCTTCAAGATTGCCGGCCGCGTGCCGGCCAGGGGCGAGATCATCCGCCATGGCAGCGGGCTGGAGTTCGAGATCCTCGACTCCGATCCGCGCCGCGTGAAGAAACTCAAGGTCGACGTCAAGAACGTCAGGCTGCCGAGCGACGAGGCCGCCGAGGACGCCTCAGGCTGATCAGAGCATGGCCGGCAGGACGCGGTCGGGCGGATTATGGCCGTCGACCCATGTCTTGATGTTGATGATGACCTTTTCACCCATGTCGATGCGGCCTTCGATGGTGGCGGAGCCCATGTGCGGCAGCAGCACCGCCTTCTTGGCCTTGAGCAGCCGCGGGTTGACCGCTGGCTCATGCTCGAAGACGTCGAGTCCGGCGCCGCCCAGCTCGCCTGCCTCCAGCATGCGCGCCAGGGCATTCTCGTCAATCACCTCGCCGCGCGCGGTGTTCACGATGATGGCTTCCTTCTTCATCAGTTTCAGGCGCCGCGCCGAGAGCAGGTGATAGGTGGCCGGCGTATGCGGGCAATTGACCGAGACGATGTCCATGCGCGCCAGCATCTGGTCAAGGCTTTCCCAGTAGGTGGCTTCGAGTTCCTCCTCGACCTTCGCGTGCACCGGCTTGCGGTTGTGATAGTGGATCTGCAGCCCGAAGGCCTTGGCCCGCCGTGCCACGGCAGTGCCGATGCGGCCCATCCCGATGATGCCGAGGCGCTTGCCCCAGATGCGGCTGCCGAGCATCCAGGTGGGCGACCAGCCCGACCAGCTGTTGTCGGGGCCGATGACCTTCGCTCCCTCGATGAGGCGTCGCGCCACGGCCATGATCAGGGCCATGGTCATGTCGGCGGTGTCCTCGGTCAGAACGCCCGGCGTATTGGTGACCGTGATGCCGCGCGACAGGGCGGTCTCGACATCGATGTTGTCGACGCCCGTGCCGAAATTGGCGATCAGTTTCAGCTGATCGCCGGCCTGGTTGAGGATAGCCTTGTCGATGCGGTCGGTGACGGTGGGAACCAGCACCTCGGCCGACTTCGCCGCCTCGATCAGTTCGGCCTTGCTCATGGGCTCGTCGTTGGCGTTGAGACGCGTGTTGAACAGTTCCATCATCCGCGTCTCGACCACGTCGGGGAGTTTCCGCGTCACCATGACGAGGGGTTTGCGCTTGCTCATTCCGGGCCCTGCCTCCCTAAACGCTCTTTCACACAATCTTAACCCTGACACGGCAACCGTGTCATGAAGTATCGGGCGAGGCGGTTTCCACCTGCCGCAACCATGGTGTAGACTTGATTCGTGTCTAGCAGGACGGCGGTGTTGCGCAAGTGACCGCGAAGGGCGCGGGGCACGGAGATCGATGGGTATGGCGTCAAACCGCAGAATTGGCACTGTTGTGCTGGCCGTGGCCTGTCTCGCCGTTGTGGCGGGAACGGGCTGGTCGCTTTTCGGCAAGCGCAGCGATTCGCAGGCGGGTACCGCCCCGGGCGAAACCACGGCCTCGATCGGTTCCGCCGCCCGTTCGCTGGGTCCCTCCGGCCTTCCCATCCCGCGCTTCGTGTCCCTCAAGGCCGAGAAGGTCAATGTCCGCCGCGGGCCGTCCAGCGATCATGCCGTGTCATGGGTCTTCAACCGCAAGGGGATGCCGGTCGAGATCGTGGCCGAGTTCGAGAACTGGCGGCGGATCCGCGACAGCGACGGGGAAGAAGGCTGGATCCTGCAGAACATGCTGTCGGGCAAGCGGACCGTGGTGGTTGCCCCCTGGCGTCAGGGCCAGGCCATGGCCCTCTTCCGGGAGGCCCGGGCCGAAGCGGGGTTGGTGGCGAAACTCTCCGCCGGCGTGGTGGCCGAGGTCGAGGCCTGCAACGGGACATGGTGCCGGATCGCGGCGGCCGGCTACGACGGCTGGGTCGAGCAATCCATGCTCTGGGGCGTCTATCCCGGCGAAGCCGTCGACTGAGCGCGGCTGTCCGTCCCTGCCTGCTTTTTCTTGCCCGGAGGGGTGTTTTCCACTATAGGCAGCGGCGTTCCAGGCTGCGCCATGATGCGCGGAACATGAACCGGGATGCCGAGGCGTCCCAAATTGCTTCAGGGCGACTGTCGAATACCGCTTGCCTGGGCGGCTGTCCGGAACCCTGAAACGCGTCGTGGTTTGCCTGCCGGTCCCCTTTTTGGAAGCAACGGGGCCGCGCCGGACGTCCTAGCGGGTTTTCCGCCGGGCCAGCCCCGATTTCTGGAAGGAACGTGAACCCTATGGCGAAATCCGCCGTGTCCCTCAATCCCACCCGTGACGATTTCGAAGCCCTCCTTGCCGAGAGCTATGCCGACCATCCCGCTACCGAAGGCTCGGTTGTCAAGGGCAAGGTCGTTGCCATCGAAAACGACTTTGCGATCATCGACGTCGGCCTCAAGACCGAAGGCAAGATCGCGACCAAGGAATTCGCCCAGCCGGGCAAGGCCTCCGAGATCAAGGTCGGCGACACCGTCGAGGTCTATCTGGAGCGCATTGAAAACGCCATGGGCGAAGCCGTCCTGTCGCGCGACAAGGCGCGCCGCGAAGAGGCCTGGACCCGCCTCGAGGCCATGTCCGCGAAGAACGAGCGCGTTGACGGCGTCATCTTCGGCCGCGTCAAGGGCGGCTTCACCGTCGACCTCGGCGGTGCCGTGGCCTTCCTGCCCGGCAGCCAGGTTGACGTGCGGCCGATCCGCGACGTCACCCCGCTGATGAATGTCTCGCAGCCTTTCCAGATTCTCAAGATGGACCGCCGCCGCGGCAACATCGTGGTGTCGCGCCGCGCCATCATGGAAGAGACCCGCGCCGAGCAGCGCTCGGAACTCGTGCAGAATCTCGCCGAAGGCCAGGTGGTCGACGGTGTGGTCAAGAACATCACCGACTACGGCGCCTTCGTGGACCTGGGCGGTATCGACGGTCTGCTCCATGTCACCGACATTGCCTGGAAGCGCGTCAATCATCCCTCCGACGTGCTGCATGTCGGCCAGACCCTCAAGGTGCAGATCATCCGCATCAATCCGGAGACCCAGCGCATCTCGCTCGGCATGAAGCAGCTCGACAAGGATCCGTGGGAGATCGTCGCCGAGCGCTATCCGATCGGCGCGCGCGTCAAGGGCAAGGTCACCAACATCACGGACTACGGCGCCTTCGTGGAGCTGGAAGACGGCATCGAGGGTCTCGTCCATGTCTCCGAGATGAGCTGGACCAAGAAGAACGTACATCCGGGCAAGATCCTCTCGACCTCCGAGGAGATCGACGTTCAGGTGCTCGAGATCGATGCCGCCAAGCGCCGCATCTCGCTGGGCCTCAAGCAGACGCAGAACAATCCCTGGGCCACCTTCGCGTCCAAGTACCCCAACGGCTCCACCGTCGAGGGCGAAGTCAAGAACATCACCGAGTTCGGCCTGTTCATCGGGCTCGATGGCGATGTCGACGGCATGGTCCATCTCTCCGACATCGACTGGAAGCGTGCGGGCGAAGAAGCGATCAAGGACTTCAAGAAGGGCGACATCGTCAAAGCCAAGGTGCTTGACGTCGACCAGGAGAAGGAGCGCATCTCGCTGGGCATCAAGCAGCTCGGCACCGACCCGGTCTCCACCGCGGTCGGCATCAAGAAGGGCGACACCGTCACCTGCGAAGTGGTCAAGGTCGAGGACAACGGCCTTGAGGTCCGCGTCGCCGGCACCGACATGTCGGCCTATGTGAAGCGCGCCGATCTGGCCCGCGACCGTTCCGAGCAGCGCCCCGAGCGCTTCGCCGTGGGCGAGAAGTTCGATGCCAAGGTCACGCTCTTCGACGCCAAGGCCCGCAAGATGAACGTCTCCATCAAGGCGCTGGAAATCGCCGAGGAGAAGGAAGCCGTGGCGCAGTACGGCTCCTCCGACTCGGGTGCCTCGCTGGGCGACATTCTTGGCGCCGCGCTGAAGAAAAAGGACGCGGAAGCCAAGTCCGATTAACGTTGCCGACGCGGGCCGGAATGTCTCCGGCCCGCGTAATCTCTAACATGTCGTGCCGGAGCCCGCGTTGATCACCGAAGCCGAACTCGTCGTCGACCGCCGGCGGATGAAGCGCCGCCTCACCCTCTGGCGCATCGCGGCCGTGCTGCTGGCGGTCGTCGCGATTGCCGCGCTGGCCTGGCCTGCGGGCGGGCCGCGGAGCTTCGAGAACCACATCGCCCGCGTGCGCATCGACGGACTGATCACCGGCGACCAGAAGACCCTCGACCTTCTCGACGAAATCTCGCGGTCGCGCCGCGTCCAGGGCGTCATCCTCCGGATCGACAGCCCGGGCGGCACCACGGCCGGTTCCGAAGCGCTCTATGAACAGATTCGCAAGCTGGCCAAGGACAAGCCAGTGGCGGCGGTGATGGATACGGTCGCAGCCTCAGGCGGCTATATTGCCGCGATCGCCGCCGACCGCATCGTGGCGCGCGGCAACACCATCACCGGTTCGATCGGAGTCATCTTCAGCTTCCCCGAGGTTTCCCAGCTGCTCGCCACGCTCGGCATCAAGATGGAAGAGATCAAGTCGGGCGACCTCAAGGCCGAGCCGTCGCCCTACAAGCCCGTCACCGAAAAGGCCCGCGAAGTCTCTCAGGCCATGGTCCAAGACGGTTTCGAGTGGTTCACCGGCCTCGTCGCGGAGCGCCGCGGCCTTCCCATCGAACAGGTACGCACGCTCTCCGACGGCCGCGTCTATACGGGCCGCCAGGCGCTGAAGGTCAAGCTCATCGACGAGATCGGCGGCGAGGAGGCGGCGGTGAAATGGCTTACCGAAGACCGCAAGCTGGCCGCGAGCCTCCGGATCGTCGATTGGGCGCCATCGCGCAGCACCGGCGCCACCGGGCTTGGCTTCGCCGTTGGCGACACGCTGCTCCGCGTGCTGGGCTTCGAACGGCTGCAGGCGGCGGCCGAACGGGCGCAGCTTGACGGGCTTCTTGTGCTTTGGCACCCTGATCTCTGATAGAAGCTGCCGTACGGAGGCCCCCGCCCATGATCAAGTCCGAACTCGTGCAGATGATCGCCGACAAGAACCCCCACCTCTATCACCGCGACATCGAGCGGATCGTGAATACCGTGCTCGACGAAATCATCAGCGCCATGAAGAATGGCGACCGGGTGGAGTTGCGCGGTTTTGGCGCCTTTTCGGTCAAGTCCCGCAACGCCCGCATGGGCCGCAATCCGCGCACCGGCACGGCCGTCGAGGTGGTGGCCAAGCGCGTGCCCTTCTTCAAGACCGGCAAGGAACTGCGCGAGCGCCTGAACGCCCCGCAAGAATGACCTTTCGCAGCCTTCTCAACTGGGCCATCGGCCTTCCCATCGCAGCCGCCGCCGTGGGCTTTGCCGTGGCCAACCGGCAGTGGATCACCGTCTCGCTCGATCCCATTCACCGCGACCAGCCCTTCGCCTCCATCCAGATGCCGCTCTGGGTTCTGTTCTTCTGCGGTATCTTCGTCGGCATCTTCGTGGGCTGGGTAGCTGCCTGGTTCGCGCAGGGCAAATGGCGCAAGGCCGCCAAGGAGGCCCGCATCGAGTTGGTGCGCGTGCATACCGAGCATGAGCGCATGAAGCGCGAACACCAGTCGCAGGCCGTGGTTCCTGTCCAGGACGGCAGCGCTTGAGGATCATTGCGGCTGATGAAGTGGCGCGTCTTGCGCCCTACCGCGACATTGTCGAGGCGCTGCGCCAGGGTTTTCGCGATGAGATCCGGACGCCCGTCCGCCATCACCACGATCTCTCGCCCCAGGCCATTCTCCTGCTCATGCCGGCCTGGTCCAGGCAGTTCACCGGTCTCAAGACGGTGGTCTTCAAGTCCGACAATGCCGCAAAGGGCCGGCCCACCATCCAGGCGAGCTATCTGCTGATCGACAATGCGACGGGCGCGACCGTTGCCATGATGGATGGCGGCGAAATCACCCGCCGCCGCACTGCCGCCGCCTCCGCCCTGGCCGCCGACTATCTGGCCCGCCCGGACGCAAGCACGATGACGCTGGTGGGGGCGGGCGCGCTGGGCGCCCACTTCGTGCGCGCCCATACCAGTGTCCGGCCG
>JAPLOT010000118.1 GCA_026400595.1 Alphaproteobacteria bacterium
GACGAAACATGAGAGAGATCACCGGTGTCAGCCCAATTCTCCATTCGTGTTCAATGCGTTGGGAAGGTGAATGGCGGAGAGGGAGGGATTCGAACCCCCGGTACGGTCACCCGTACTCCGCATTTCGAGTGCGGCGCGATCGACCACTCTGCCACCTCTCCGCAATGCCGGGTGCCTGTGGACCGCAGGCGGCTAGATAGCGAAGACCCGGGCCGCTGCCAACCCCCTTTGTGGCGGTTGACTTGAGGGTCGAAGGTGTTAGAAGCCCTTCATGACCGCCGTCAGGACAATGAAGCCGATCTGGTCCGCATGCACCGCTGGTGCTGCCGGAACCGGCGCGCCTGTCTGCGGCAAACTCACGAAAACCGCGAAAACCGCTTAAGCCTTCTCCCCCGGCCTTCCCCCGCGGGGGTGGAGGGCCGAACGCCACTTGCCCGAAAGCGGAACCGGACCGGTTCGCGGGGGACGGGACGGATAGCGCGAAGGAGACTTCCAATGGGTTACAAGGTTGCGGTCGTCGGGGCCACCGGCAATGTGGGCCGCGAAATGCTGAACATTCTTGCGGAGCGGCAGTTCCCGGTGGACGAGGCCTTCGCCATCGCATCGCGCCGCTCGATGGGGACGGAGGTGTCCTTCGGCGACAAGACGCTGCGCTGCCGCGACCTCGAGCAGTTCGACTTCTCGCAGGTCGACTTCTGCCTGATGTCCGCGGGCTCGGCGGTCTCGAAGGAATGGTCGCCGAAGATCGGCGCGACCGGCTGCATCGTCATCGATAACTCGTCCTGCTGGCGCTATGACCAGGACGTCCCGCTGGTCGTTCCGGAAGTGAACGCACATGTGCTGGAACAGTACATGACGCAGAACAACCGCAAGAACATCATCGCCAATCCGAATTGCTCCACCGCACAGCTGGTGGTGGTGCTGAAGCCCCTGCATGACGTGGCCAGGATCAGGCGCGTGGTGGTGGCCACCTATCAGTCCGTCTCGGGCGCCGGCAAGGATGCCATGGACGAGCTGTGGAACCAGACCAAGGGCATCTTCGTCACCGACGCGCCGGAGCCCAAGAAGTTCACCAAGCAGATCGCCTTCAACTGCATCCCCCATATCGACGTGTTCATGGACTCGGGCGATACCAAGGAAGAGTGGAAGATGAATGTCGAGACCAAGAAGATCCTCGATCCCAAGATCAAGCTCACCGCTTCCTGCGTGCGCGTCCCGGTCTTCGTGGGCCACTCGGAAGCCGTGAACATCGAGTTCGAGAACCCGATCTCGGCCGAGGAAGCCCGCGAGATCCTGCGCGAAGCGCCGGGCATCATGGTGGTCGACAAGCGCGAGAACGGCGGCTACGTGACGCCGGTCGAGTGCGTGGGCGACTATGCCACTTTCGTCTCGCGCATCCGCGAGGACGCCACCATCGAGAATGGCCTTAACCTCTGGATCGTTTCCGACAACCTGCGCAAGGGTGCCGCACTCAATACGGTGCAGATCGCCGAGAGCATGATCAACCGTGGCCTGCTGAAGCAGGCGGCCTGACACCCCGGCCGAGACACACCTTGAACGGCAAAGGGGCCCGGCATCAGCCGGGCCCCTTCGATTTCGGCCCCCGGGGCCGGATGATTCATGCGGCTTCGTCGGCCTGCACGTCGTCCTCGGCCTTTTCGGTGCCGGCGGGACGCTTGGCATTCTTGGCCAGGTACTCTTCCAGCTCCTTGATTGCCTGGTCGTCATCGATCTTCTTCACCGCCGCGATCTCGCGCGCCATGCGTTCCAGCGCCTGCTCGAAGAGTTGGCGTTCGGAATAGGACTGTTCGGGCTGGCGCTCGGAGCGATACAGGTCGCGTACCACTTCCGACACGGCGATCAGATCGCCGGAGTTGATCTTCGCATCATACTCCTGGGCCCGGCGCGACCACATGGTGCGCTTGATGCGCGCCCGGCCCTTGAGAACCTTGAGCGCCACTTCGATCTGGCCCTTGTCGGAAAGTCGGCGCATGCCCTTCTGCTCGGCGCGGCCGGTCGGAACCTTCAGGCGCAACTTCTCCTTTTCGAAGTCCACGATATAGAGCTCGAGCTTTGCGCCGGCGATTTCCTGCTCTTCGATCATGACGATCTTGCCAACGCCATGGGCCGGATAAACCACCAGTTCACCGGCCTTGAAGCTCAGCTTCTTGGGGGCAGGGGTGGCAACAACCGGACCCGTCATCATGGGACGGCCAGCCTGAACCGGCGTCGGGGCGGGTGCCGGGGCCGCGGGACGGGCGGCCACGGGCGCCGGCTTTGCCGGCGCTGCAGGCTTGGCGGCCACCGCCGGCTTCACCGGCGCTGCGGGCTTGGCCGCCGGTTTGGTGGCGGCCTTCGCAACCGGTTTGGCGGCGGGTTTCGATGACGTCTTGGCGACGGTCTTGGGAGCGGATTTGGCCAGGGTCTTCGCCTTGGGCGAGGTCGCTTTCGCGACCGGCTTGGAAACCTTCTTGGGGGCCGACTTGGTCTTTGCCTTGGCGGTCGCCTTGGCTGCCGTCTTGCTCTTGGGCTTTGTTTTCATGATTGTCCTTCGCCTGTTCCACTACCAGAAGCATGTGGCCCGAATACGGCAAGCGGTCGATGCGCGGCCTGCTAAGGCCTCACCCGGCTTCGCTTTTTGCTGATGTTCCACCGCAATTGCCGCCATCACCGGGAAGGGTGCCCGCAGACCCCGTTCGCGTCGCGTGATATCTGGCCACAAGGCGAAAAAAATCCGAGCTTTGCGGCCCGGGGGAAAACATCCAATTCCAACTACATGCTCATTAATTATAACATATCATGGTTTTGGAGAATTTTAAAGCCTCGCCTCTCCGTGTACGGCATAAATTTGCACCGCACACAGACAAATCCCGCGAAAAAGGTTAATGAATCTGCTCGAATTCGATCCGTTCTTGCAGCAGCGGCATGCCTGACCCGCAGAATCCTGCGGCTCAGTCTCCCTCGCCCGGATTGGGCGAGAAATACTTCTCCAGCTTGCCCTCGACCCCGTCAAACTCCTTTGCGCCCTCGGGGGGATCGCGCTTGACGGTGATATTGGGCCATTTGGACGCATATTCGGTATTGAGCTTCAGCCAGGCTTCCAGGCCGGGCTCGGTGTCTGGCTTGATGGCGTCTGCCGGGCACTCCGGTTCGCACACGCCGCAATCGATGCACTCGTCGGGATGGATTACCAGCATGTTCTCCCCCTCGTAGAAACAGTCGACGGGGCAAACTTCTACGCAGTCCATGTACTTGCACTTAATGCAATTCTCGGTGACGATGTAGGTCATTGAGGCTCAACCGTTGTCTAAGGCGACGGATTGTCTAGCAATTTCACGCGCCGGATGCATCCATATTTTGCGCCGCCCCGGTATGCTCTCCCGCCATCGTCAGCTCTTCGTAGAGCATTCGCGCCATCTCCGGCGAGCGGACCGTTCTCGATAGCGCAGGGGAGTCGGAAGACAAGTGCGGCTTGGAGATTTCGCCCGCGTCGGCATGGACCGTCGTCTGGGGGCTGGAGATCATGAACTCCGACAGCTCTGGCATCAACACCCCGAGCCGCTGGCGGGTGTCCGCTGGCACCGGCCGATCAGGATTTTCCGGCCAGTTTCGCCTTGAGGGCGCCGAGGACGGCAAAGGGCGAATCCGGGTCGATGGGCCTTTCGGGCCGCGGTTTGCGTTCTTCAAGCGGTGGCCTGTCCTCGCGCTGCGGTTTGCGGCCCTCGCTCCGCGGCACTCCGTCGCGCTTGGACCGTTCCGGGCGGTCGCGCCCAGGCTGATCCCCGGCGTCCTTGCTGCGACGGTGGGGCTGATCCTTCGGCTTCTCCGCCCGATGGCGGAAGGGACCGGTGTCCTTGGGCCACCAGACCTCGATCTCGACTTCCTCAAGGACAGGATCGGGACTGGGTGCCGCCACGGCGTCCGGCGTCGGCGCTTCAGGCATGGCTTCAGCGGCGGAAGCACCGGTGACCTCCGCTCCAGGTTCCGCCTGGGCCTGCGGCTCTGCCGGCGCCTCACCGGCAACAACCATCTCTGTCTGTGCCGAGGCCGCCGGTCCAGCTTCCGTGACCGGCGCCGGCGCCACGGGGCGTTTGATCTTCTTCTTCTGGACGCGGAAATCCAGGCTCTTCAGGATGCCGACGAAGTCCTCCCCGGAGCAGCCCACCAGCGACATCATGTCGGGCACGATGGCAAAGCCGCCGCCCTCCAGGGATCCCGCAGGACGCGCCTCTTCAGGAAAGCGCGGCCGCCAGAAGACCCGGTCGCGGATCAGGTCCGCCAGTCGCTCCAGCATGTCGATGCGCACGACGCGGTTGCCGCAGATGCGGTAGCCGCAGATGCCATAGAAGCCGCGCGGCGTAGATCGGTCGAAGAGCGCCGAGGTCAGTCCTTGTCCCGGCGGTGGGGGCAGATTGGCAAAATCCAGCTTGCCATCCTTCTGCAGCTGCAGCGCCCAGAGCAGAAGGCGCAACTCGGTGGCCGCCGGCTTGAGCATGGTTGGCACGAAAACGTGGAAGGCACCGAAGCGGGCGCCCAGCGCACGCAGCTTGGCGCGGTCGTCCTGCGGCAACGCCTTGATTTCCTCGCTCACCTGGTCGCGGGGCAGCACACCCAGCGTTTCGGACAGGCGGAAGGCGAGGCCACGCGCGATGCCCTCGAGACCTTCGCCCTCCTCGAGCTTGACCAGGGGTTCGAGCGTTGCTGCCACCTGGCGATCGACGAATTTCTGCAGGCGTGCCTGCACCTCTTCACGATCGGCGCCGCTCAGCTGGTCACCGGCCAGCACCACGGCGCGCGGCTTGAGCAATCCTGCACCGGCCTCGAGCTTCCCGATGGGGGCAGCGTTCCAGATGATCTGGCCGTCGCGTGTCAGCTTCAGAGACGTGTCGGGCGAGGCTGCCACCGCCTTGGCCCGGGCTAGGATCTCGCCGGCAACGGCAGAAAGTGCCGCAGCCTTCAGTGCCCGCGCCTCCGCGCCTTCGCCGCTGCCATCTGCAAGGAAGTGAAAGCCGCGGATGCGGCCCACATACTCGCCTTCGACATGAATGGCGCCGTCTTCTTCAACTGTCGACATTAACTCTTCCTTCTGGGCCAGGCGCTTCATCAGCACGCTGGTACGGCGGTCGATAAAACGCTGAGTCAGCCGCTCATGCAAGGCGTCCGACAGCCTGTCCTCTATCTCCCTCGCCCGCGCTTGCCAATAGAGGGGCGCCTTCAACCAGTCGGCACGGTTAGCGACAAAGGTCCAGGTCCGGATATGGGAAATGCGGTTGGAGATGGTGTCGAGATCACCGCCGCTGTTGTCGCAATGACCGAGCTGCCGTGCAAACCAGTCCTCGTCGATGTAGCCCTTGCCGGTCTGGAGGAACTGGAAGATGCGGCCGATGATGCTGGCATGTTCCGAATTCGAGATGTTGCGGTAGTCAGGGATCTGGCAGACGCCCCACAGTCGTTCGACATCTGCCGGACCCTTGGCAAGGTCGGCAGCTTCCGGATCGCGCGCAATGGCTTCAAGAGCCGTGACATCGGCGCTGGCCTGTGCGCGGGTCAGGCCCTCGATCCGCGGCAATGCGGCCAGTGACCGGCGCAGCCGGTCGAGCGAAGCGAAATCGAGATCGCGATTGCGCCACTGCAGCATTCGCACGCTGTCGAAGTTATGGCCTTCGAGCCGTTCGATTACTTCATTCTCGAAGGGCTCGGCCTCGGCGGTCACCCCGAAGGTGCCATCATTCATGTAGCGCCCGGCGCGGCCTGCCACCTGGCCAAGCTCTCCCGGCGTCAGCTGGCGATACTGGAATCCGTCGAACTTGCGGGTCGATGCAAAGGCAACATGGTCGACGTCCATGTTGAGACCCATGCCGATGGCGTCGGTCGCCACGATATAGTCGACGTCGCCGGACTGATAGAGGGCCACTTGCGCGTTGCGGGTGCGCGGACTGAGCGCGCCCAGCACCACCGCCGCTCCGCCGCGCTGGCGGCGGATGAGTTCGGCCACGGTGTAGACCATCTCGGCGGAAAAGGCGACGATGGCCGAGCGCCCTGGCAGGCGCGTGATCTTCTTCTGACCGGAATAGGTGAGCCTGGAAAAGCGCGGACGCGACACGAAGCTGGTGCCTGGCAAGAGTTTCTCAAGGATGGGCCGCATGGTGGCGGCTCCCAGCAGCATGGTTTCATCGCGCCCGCGGCGGTTCAGCACACGGTCAGTGAAGATGTGGCCACGCTCGAAATCGGCGCAGAGCTGTACTTCATCGATGGCGAGGAAGGGTACGGTCACGTCATCGGGCATGGCCTCGACGGTGGACACCCAGTAGCGCGGACTGGCCGGGATGATCTTCTCCTCGCCGGTAATGAGCGCAACATTGGCATCGCCGGCGCGCTGGCGCACGCGGTCGTAGATCTCGCGCGCCAGGAGGCGCAGCGGCAGGCCAATCATGCCGCCGCCATGGGCAAGCATGCGTTCCACCGCGAGATGGGTCTTTCCGGTATTGGTCGGCCCCAGGACGGCGGTCACATTCATGGCAGGAGGCATGGGCGCGGCTGGCTCGACAGATACTGACACAGTTGGGGCGGCAGCCGGTCGAGGTCAAGGACAAAGCCTGCGGCAATCTCGACAAGCCCGGTGCCGATGTGGAACAAGGCATGATCCGCCGCCATCGGCCAAGCCAGGACATGCCTCGTGAACAGGATTTCCGTCTTCGAACAGCCCAGGCCCCGTTTCACGCCCGAGGAGGCCGCCGGCCTCTTGCGGCGCGACTATGGCCTGCAGGGCATGCTGAGTGAGCTGGTCAGCGAGCGCGACCAGAATTTCCTGGTGGAGACGCCGCAAGGAAGATTTGTCCTCAAGATCGCCAATGCCGCCGAGGATCGCTCGCTGCTCGATCTGCAGAATGCCGCCCTGCGCCATCTTGAGACGGCTGACCCCTCGCTTGGCCTGCCGCGCCTGGTGCCAGGCCGCGCCGGGAGCCACATGACCGAGTGGAAAGCCGGCAGCGGAACCCACGCGGTCCGCCTGCTCACCTATCTGCCCGGGCAGCTGTTCTCCGCCGCGCCGAAGACCCCCGCACTGCTTGCGAGCCTCGGCCGCTTCATGGGACGCTTCTCCCATGCGATGCGGGGCTTCGGCCATCCCGCCGCGCATCGCCCCGGCTTCCTGTGGAATCTCGATGAGGTCATGGCGCTGAAGCCATGGATCGAGGACATCGCATCCGAACGTCGCGACCTCGTCCGGCGCATCTACGCACGTTACGAAGAACGCGTCCTGCCGCGGCTTGCACGGCTGCGAATCGCCGTGCTGCATCAGGATGCCAACGACAACAATCTCGTCGTCGA
>JAPLOT010000198.1 GCA_026400595.1 Alphaproteobacteria bacterium
GGGGCCTGTTGAAAAAGTCGGTCACGGAAATCATCAACTTCGGCGAACAGGCTGGCCTTGTTTGCTTGCGTAACTAGCAGGCTACCAGCCAATAGTAAATTAGCGCGACGAGGCGCTTCAGGTTCTGGACGATCGCGCTGAAGTAGGCCTGAATTTGGACTTTGCGCCGGCCGCGATACTTGGCACGCGACAAGCAGTGATTCTGCTTTGCCTCGGCGAACAGCCCTTCGCTCTTCCACATCCGCTCGGTTCTTTTCCGCCGGAACGTGGGATCACGCATCTTCGCTTGTACCTCTTCAAACAGATCCTGATCGAGATTGCGCAGTACGAAGTGTTGGGGAGATTGGCCGCGAGTGCGAGCCGGGCATGTCGACGTCTGCGGGCAGTCGCGGCAGTCGTCGGATGAACTGACATAGCGCTTATGGTTCTCGCTGATCGCGGGATTGGGAGTCAGATACTTCCCCTGCGAACAGCGGAAACGGTCGTGTTCTTTCTCGTATACCAACTCCCCTTTCAAGTACTTGCTACTGCCCGACCGGCCGCTCCAGAGCGGAATGTAGGTCTCGATTCCCTGTTGTTGGAGATCCCGAATGATCGCCGCCGAGCCGTAGCCACGATCGGCCGTTGCCTCGCGAATGTGAATCCCATGTCGCTGGTGGATGCGCTGAAGTTGCTCCAGGTAAGGCTGGCTGTCGTGCACAGCGCCCGTGGTCACGTGGGTGTCCAAAATGATACGGCTCTCCGCGTCGATCGTCTGATGCACTTTGTATTTGAGTTGCAGCGGTGTCCGATCCTTGCGGGCCAACGTGGCGTCGGGATCCGTGCGACTATGGTGCGTGTCGTTGGACACTTTAGTCTGTGCCAGCCGCTCCGTGGGACCATCCGACGACGGTTGCTGCTCCTGCTGGGCTTGCGCCGGTTCGTTGAGCACCATCGACACGGTTGCGGCATCGGCGGCGATCAACGTGGCGTCGGTCATCACGGCACATTCCTCGTGGACCATGCCTTTCTTCCGGCAGAGCGCCACGATCTGGCGGAACACGGTCGCGAAGATGTCTTCACCCAATCGGTCGCGAATCTTCGTGAGTGACGAATGGTCCGGCACCTCGTCATCCAGCGACAGGTGGCAGAACCAGCGATAAGCGAGATTGTAGTAGACGTCTTTGCAGAGTTGCCGTTCTGAAGAGATGCCGTAGAGGTAAGCCACCAGTTCCATCCGGAAGTAGACTTCCGGATCGATCGAAGAACGGCCCAAGCCGTCGGCATAGCAGGCGGCCGTCAACTCCCGGACGAACCCTGTATCCAGGACGCGATCGATCTTACGCAACAGATGGTCCTGTTCGACAAACGACTCCAAGTCGATGACGGTCTTCGCGTGCCGATCGAAGACATGGATTCCTTGCATCGTGCTACCCGTTCTGAAGGATGACAACCGATCAGGCCCGAACGCCCAACCCCTTCAGAAAGCACAAAACCGCCCTTAAAATCAAATCTGATGCCGGCACGGCAATGCTAGCTACCACAAAGAAACCAGCGGACTTTTTCAACACGCCCGTGTTCTACCGATTCTGGGTGCAAACACGGCATTTTGACCTGGAAGGAGTTGAGGCTATCGCCCATCCCATCGGGGATATCCGACAGGCAGAACACTCGCAGGCCACAAGCCCACGTTGGGCTCATGGCCTGCCTAGTGTTTGACTCCGGCCTTTCGGCTATTTCCGCCGGCGCAAAGCTTTGACAAGAAGCGCGATTGAACCGATCCCAGCGAGGAAGAGCGTCGACGGTTCGGGCACGGCCACCAGGACCGCAGCGACCATATTGGCGGCGATGAAATCTCCCCGCTCGCCGATGTCGAACGGATCACCAGTGCCATCCCAATTCGACATCGGTTCGTGCTCCGCGTCATACGCTCCGGTGTACTTGTAGAATTCGTATCGGAGGACGACGGCCTGGTTGTCCTTGTTATCGAGCTTGCCGCCGTTCGGCTTTGCCTTGCCATTATTCTTGCCGCCCTCAAGTAGTTCCCACTCGGTCTCGGTTTCGGCTGGCTCTTGGGGCACTATGACATTTGGGTCATTGGGGTCGCCGGAAACAAGGCGTTCCAGCAATCCCTGGTTATCATCCACATGGGCCAATTCAGTTTTGAAGACTTTCATCCAAATCGAATCGGGATTTAGGAGGTGCATCTCTGGTTCGGGAACTTTAACTACCGCTTCCACGATCGGTGCATTGTTGGGATTCCCGGGTGCCACATAGGTCCAAGTCGGTCCCGGTACTGACTCGGGCATATTGCCAATTCTTTCATAGGTTCCCGAGTTATTGTTGAGCCAGAAGAATCGCGTGGCCGTTGACTGGGCGCCATTGAGCCAGAAGCCAAAGTGCTCGCCGCCAGCGGTATACGTTAAAGCATGCCCGTTGGTGCTGGTGGGGTTCGGGTTGGGTAAGAGAGAGCCCGGTGTGGGAGCGCCAGGGAAGTTGTACCCTGTGTACGTGATGCGAGTGCCGGCGAAGTTATTGAACGAGTCGTTGTACTCGGTGATTGTCCTGCTGGCGTAATGCGCTGGAAAGTCTCCTCCGATAGTCGACGAGTGAACGCCCTCCAGCTCGATCTCGGCTCCCTCGGATGGTTCGGGGGTAGTGTTGTAGATATCGAAGTTGGAGAGCGTTCCGAAAATCGTGCCGGCGTAAGCAGGCGTGAAACTCGACGCGGTGACGATTGCCAGCGCCGCCGTAACGCGACGCACGATTGCAAGTGGTCCGCAAGTCGAGCTGAATAACGGACCTCGTTCTTTTGCGTTTTGTTTAGCGATCATTTGTGGTTCATCTCGCGAGATTTGAGGGAGGAACAATCGAAACAGCAGCGAACGTTAGCCAGGGTCTGTCATGTACTGCAACAGATCGTGGCAGACAGCCGGCGGGGATGCCGGCCGTCCGCCCCGATTGCTCATGGCATGAGCGAGACGTGAAAAACCCTTGCGGCGTGAATTCAGCCGATGCGGCGATCGTTGCGCCGATCGGCCTGGCGATCTTCGCGTTTCACATCCTTGACCTCGTTGCCGCGATCGTTCTGGCGATCCGCTCCGTGATCGTCGACCTTGGCCGCAGGCGTGGCCAGCGCAACTGTCAGCCGGTCGTCAACTGCGTCGTGGTTCGCCGGATCATCGGCACCACCACGCTTCGAGGCAGTGGTGGCTACCGCAGCAACCACGTCATCAGCTCCTTGACCACCGTGTCGCTGGCCATGGTCGTCAACCGCGTCGTGATTCCGGTCGTTCGGGCCATCTTCATTCTGTTCATCGGCCCCGCCGTTAGCTGGAGGAGCGTCATTGGACAACACCAAGTCCACAGTGTACGCGCCAATCGTCTTGTCTTTTCCTTCCACTCTCAAGGTGTAGGTCTGGCCGGCTTCGACCGCGAAGCTACCGGAGTCGATGCCGTCGTGTGGCTCCGTTTCGAAGACTTCGTCGCGATGCGAGTTCTCGACTTCCACCTTCGTGACCAACCCCGGGTCGCCATGCACAGCAAGTTGCACGCTGCCCGAACTGGGTGCGGTGAATTGAAAGAAATCGCGATCCTTGCGATTGGCAATCGAACCCGCGAGTTGGGCGGCTCCGTCGGCCGGATCGAACTGAGCGATCGTGGCCGTCGCGGCGTTGTTATTCGGCTCCACTTCCATCGTCGTCGCGCTCAACAGCGTTCGATGCTCCAGGCACTCCATGCCAATACCGAGCGTTCGCGATCGGTGAATGGATGTCGATTTGTTCCGCCGGGCGCGAAGCTTTTGGTCGGACAAGCGATTTGCTGCGATTCGCTGGAAAAGAAATGAAAACATGATGGGACTCCTTCACAAAGGCCAGAAGTGATTCAAACACACTGACGTCTCGGACTCAATAAATTCGCTCATACGTTGCACCCGTCCGACGTCGACAGGCATCCTACGGCCACACCGGCATCCGCCGGAATCAGGGAGAGTTTGATAAATTGAACGATTCGTGTCGGGGAAACCCTGACGGACTGTCAGGGAAACCGGAAGCGCGCGGCCGTGCAAACCGCGCGCGGGCGATTGCCGAGGAATGATTTGATTGACGTGAGCGGCTAATCA
>JAPLOT010000185.1 GCA_026400595.1 Alphaproteobacteria bacterium
GTCAGCAACCTGCTGCGCCTGCTCGAACTCACCGAGGAAGTGAAGACACTGGTCGAACAGCGGCAGCTCGAGATGGGACATGCCCGCGCACTGCTCGGCCTGGCGCAGGGGCGGCAGCAGTCCGAGGTCGGTGCGCTGGTCGCGAAGAAGGGGCTGTCGGTCCGCGAGACCGAGGCGCTGGTGAAGCGCATGCTGGCCCACGGCGAGAAGGCCAACCGGCACGACGACGATGAACCCCGCCGCGATCCCAACATCACCCGCCTTGAACAGGACCTGGCCGACAAGCTCGGTGCAAGGGTCGCTTTGCAACACGCGTTGTCCGGCAAGGGCAAGCTCGTGATCGCGTACAACAGCCTCGATGAGCTGGATGGAATCCTCGCTCACATTAAATAGAATAAATAGTTAAAAGATACTTTTCTTGATACCAGATAAAGTTTAAATCAATATTTTTTTGCCGGTCGACTGGCAGACCTGAGAGTGCCTGGCGCGGCGTCAGACAAAGCCCCTGACCGATTGCGCAATGGCCCTTTCCACCCACGCTGCAACCTCCTTTTCAACGCGGCAGATGCGGATTTGAAGCACTGCAAAAAGGCCCCTATACTTCCGCGCCTTTCCGGCGGCTACGCCTTGGCGTGAGCCGGCCCGGGTAACGGATTTCAACGCCACCCGTGGCCGGCCAACTTCGGGTACTGGTTTGGGGCGGCTCGCCTGGGCGGGCCGACGAAGCAACAACAGTCGGGTCGGAGTGGGTAACAGACAATGGCCGCCGCTGAGCACGCCGCAGGTCCCGCGAACAGCACCGAGTACATCGCCCATCACCTGACCCACCTGAAGGTCGGCGAGGGCTTCTGGTCCTTGCACGTCGACACGATTTTCATGTCGGTGCTGCTCGGCCTGATCACTCTGGCGATCTTCTATTCGGCGGCCCGCAAGGCGACGGTCGGCGTCCCGGGCAAATGGCAGGCCTTCATCGAGATGATCGTCGAGTTCGTCGACAACACCGTCAAGGAAGTCTTCCATCTCGACCGCCGCTTCCTCGCCCCGCTCGCCCTGACGATCTTCGTCTGGGTGTTCCTGATGAACGCGATGGACCTGCTGCCACTCGACCTGCCAGGCAAGATCGCCGCGCTCTTCGGCATCCATTACTGGCGGGTCGTGCCCACGGCCGACGCCAACACCACCTTCGCGATGTCGCTCAGCGTGCTGGCGGTTGTGCTGTATTACAGCTTCAAGGCCAAGGGCGCGGGCGGCTACATCCAGGAGCTGTTCACGGCCCCGTTCGGTGGCAACCCGATCCTGTGGATCCCGAATTTCCTGCTGAACCTGGTCGAACTGCTGTCGAAGCCCGTATCGCTCGCGATGCGACTGTTCGGCAACATGTACGCCGGCGAGCTGGTGTTCATGCTGATCGCCCTGCTCGGCGCCGGCGTCTTCACCTGGACGATCGGCAGCACGTTCGGCTTCTTCGGTCAGATCGTCATGGGCGCCAGCTGGGCGATCTTCCACATCCTCATCATCACGCTGCAAGCGTTCATCTTCATGATGCTCACCGTCGTGTACTCCGCGATGGCCACAGAGCACCACTAGAGACAGACGCCGGCAGGCCCCTTCACTGCTTTCCCGTTTACTGCAACCGCACTTTCCGCCAGGAGATTGAGATGGAAAACCTCGCGCTCATCGCACAGGTCCAGAGCTACACCGCGATCGCACTCGGCCTGATCATCGGCCTGGGCGCCATCGGCGCCTGCATCGGCATCGGCATCATGGGCTC
>JAPLOT010000076.1 GCA_026400595.1 Alphaproteobacteria bacterium
ATGGCAAAGGTGATGGCCGCGTTACGCAAGGAAGGGGATGTCCTGTTTCATCATGATCTGCAGCCCGGCGCGATACTCCTCCGGAATGGATGACATGGCGCGTTTCAGGGCCGGTCGCGCCGTATTGATCCAGCAGCGCGCATAGATGGCCCCCCGCGTGGTGATCTCCACCACATGGCCGTGCAGCGGAATCTCCGTGTCGGACCATGAATCCTTGTAGCTGGTGCGATGCGCCAGCAGGTCATAGGCCTCGGCGCCCTGGGCGATGAGCCATTCGAGCGCCTGGTCCATCTGCGCCTTGCCGGGCGAGAGATCGCGCCAGGCCCAGTCGAAACTGCCGAGATAGGAGTAGTAGTGGCGGTTGCGCAGGAAGCCCAGCTCGGCGGCGATGGTTTCGCCGTTCACGGCGAGCTCGAACAGGACGGGGCCGTTGCCGATACCGGCGAGGAAGGCGGCGTGGCCCGGCATGGACAGGCCAAGGCTCACCCGGCCGGTGCGGGCAAGCCAGGATTTCTTGAAGGCCATGGCCCGGGTCAGAATCCGGGCGTAGTCGTGGTGGTCGGGCTGGAGGGCGCGGAAACTCACCGTGCCGCGTTCCGCCAGGCCCTTGCTGCGCCGGCTGCGGCTGCGCCGCCGGGCCTTGCTCAGGCGCGCGACATAGTCGGCCGCGGTGCGGAAGCCGGCAAGCGACAGCACGGATGCGCTGGTGCCCAGGGCCTCGATGCAGCTGCCGGCGGGCAGAACCCGGGCCAGGGGCGAATCGGCAGGCACCAGCTTGATGACGGCAGCATCGGCATCCACCAGCGACAGAAGTGCCGACCTTAGCAGCTCCACGTGAGCCGGTTCGAGTGTGCCATTCCGGCACAGGATCCCCGAATACTGGGTGTGGGGGTCGCCGAGGCTGCGCAGGATCCGCAAGCCGAAGCGCTCGGTCTCGATCATCAGCGGCCAGACCGCAATGGCCTCGCCGCCGTCGCGCAGCACCAGGATGCGCGGTGCGATTCCCTCATGGCCCAGATGCCGGAGCCAGTTCAGGCACCAGCCACTGGTCTGAAACCAGTCGAGCGAAGCGGCATGCCGGTCTTCGAGCTCCCGCCAGGCCGGTGCAAAGGCCTCGGCTTCGGCGAGCGACCGAAGGCAGTCAACCTGTCGTGATTCAGGAATGGAACGTGGCATGCGGCGTGGCGAGTCCCGGATGAGCAAACGATTGCTAACCGCTAGCCAGAACCATGCCAGATTGGTCAATCAAGCCCGGCGTTGCCCCGGGGGTGGATTGGATTTCAGGGTTAACGGACGATCAGGCCGCGCCGCTGCGCAGGCGGACAAGGCTGAGGGCCGGGGCCACGGCGCGGAGTTCGGTCATCACCGACTGCAGGAAGTCCTTGAGCCGGGGCCGCAGCCGCACCGGCACGTCGGCTTCGTCGCCCTGCAGGAAGGTGCGCAGCGAGAAGCGGCGGTTCTCGATGATGGCGTGCAGTTCCGGATCGAGCCGCGGCATGTTGAGGGTCATGCCGTCGAAGCGGGCGGGTAACGCACTGCCCACGGCCGTGTTGCGCACCGGCACGAAGATGTCGGCCTTCAGCATCTTCTCGGCCCAGGCCGCCGCCTTCAGCGAATCGGGAGCCGCATCGACCACGAAGAAGACAGCCATGGCGAGATCCACCTCGCGGAACGCGTCCGAAAGGTTGAGGTTCTTCGCCGCCTCGCAGAACCGGTCCAGGTAGGGCGAGGATACATCGATCACATAGTCGCGGCCGGGAGCCTGCATGATGGTGTCGAAGGCCTTCATCTGGCCCCGGATGTTGCTGAAGTCGACCAGCACGGTGCGGCCGGGGAAATAGTTCCGCAGCGTGCCTTCCGGATGGCTGATGTCGATCAGGAAGGGGTCGCGCCCGTCGAGCAGCAGGAAATCCGACAGGACCCGCGCCAGCAGGCTCTTGCCGTTGCGCGGCTGGTCCGAGCAGACGATGTGGACGGCAAAGCGCGAGGCCATGGCGGCACCCGCGCGATCAGGCGGCCGGCGTGCCGCGTCCGCCGGTGAGGAGATCCTGCACCATCTTCACGCGGGCGAATTCCTCGTCGATCTCCGAGCACCACTTGCGGGCATAGCCGCGCAGCACGAAGGAGAACTTGCCCGGCTGGCCGTCGGCCGCGCGATTCTCGATGAAGTCCTTGAAGGTGACGCCCGACAGGTCGATCTGCTCGTAGGCCATCTCGTTGAGCTTGGGGATGTCGATCTCCTGCGCCTTGGGCAGGTTGGCGAAGTACTTGCGGTGGGTGGTCTGGTCCCACTCGAAGAAGTTGGTCTCGTTGATGAAGTTGCGCGTCACGACATATTCGATGCCGTTGAGGTATTTCGAAATCTCGCCGATCTCGTCGAGCGATGCGATGGAGGAGCCGACGATGTGGAAGAGTCCCAGCGTGAACTGGTTGTTGCGCGCAGCCTCGAGCACGCCGATGCGCTCGAAGATGTCGAGGGCATAGCTGAGCCCGCCGGCCTTGAGGTCGACGAGGGTCACCGGCACATTGGCGGTTTCCATCGTGTCCAGCACCTTCATCTGGTGTGCCACGTTTTCAAGATCGATGACTTCGGTGATGGCCGGGTAGAAGCGCTTCAGCGAGCCGCGCGGGTTTTCCGTATCGAAGGCCCGGGTCAGCACGTTCTTGCGCGCGAAGAAGTCGAGCAGGGCGCGCGAGATTGTGGTCTTGCCGACGCCGCCCTTGTCGGCGCCAACCAGGATGAGAGTGGGCTTCATGTTCTGACCTCTAAGCTGACCGCGGAATCACTGGCGGTGTAACACGGCTCCGTAGTCGAGTATACCGCCCGGAACCGCCTAGAAGGCAACCAGTGGATAGCCCATCAGCGCTTGCGCGTAAGTTGCGGCGGCAGCGGCGATTCCTGCGATGGCCATGGCCAGGACGGCGAGGCTGCGGCCGGTCAAGGCAGCAAGTGGAATGGCCTGCATCAGGTGGAGCGAGACAAAGTGCGACACGCGCAGGTCGCCGCCCGAGGTGGACCAGCCGAGCAGCGGCAGGCCGGTCGCGTCCGTCTGGTCGCCGCCGATCCAGTGCGATCCCATCCCGCCAAGCGTGCCCGCCGTGACGAAGGTGAGCACCGCGGCAAGGATGAAGCCCGCTCCGGCCGCGCGCGTCATGAGCGACGGCGATGCCCTCAGCAGGATGAGCGTGCCAATGATCGCCGTCACCACCAGCATGCCGACCGCGCCGAGGCCCATCAGCGAGTAGAGCAGCGAACTGAGCGGCGTTCCGGTGTTGAAATGCGAGGCTTGCCCGAGTGCGGCACGGCCGGCGATGTAGATCATCTCGCCGCAGGCGGCCACCATCATGTAGATTGCCATGACCCGGACGGTCCAGCCGCTGCGCGTGGTCTGCGGCAGCAGGCTGATGCCCCAGGCCAGCGTGAGCATGTGAAGCGCGAGCGAAAGAAAGAACTTCGCCGGCTTGATCCACACGCTGATGCCGTTGAACAGCCGCTGGTCGACCGTCTGCAGAACCAGGCAAAGCGCAAAGCAGATCAGGAAGGCCATGCTGGTCCACCACAGCAGGGGCGATGCCGCGCGCAGCCGGTGGAGGAAGGAAGCGGTCACGGCGCGTTTGGCGATGGTATCGCTCATCGATCAGGCCTCCTTCCGGCTGAGAAGGACGGTCTGGCCAAGCAGGAAGCCGATGGGCCCGAAGAGGAAGGTGAGTGGCAGGATCGGAATGAGGAACAGGCGGGACAGGCCGGCCGCCATGACCTTGCGGGCGAGGATGGCGCCGATCGCCAGGTCGAAGGCAAGGTAGTGAATCCACCCGGCCAGTGCGACCCAGGGCCAGGTGAAGAGCTTCTGCACATTGGCAAGCGAGTCGAAGCCGCCCTCCGCCGTCCACCAGAAGACCAGGATCAGGACGGCATAGGCCGTGCTGAGCGCCAGCGGAATGGCCATGCCGGCCACGGTATCGCGCAGCAGGTCGTTCCGGAGCAGGATGCCGGCTGCAAGGGAGAGCCAGCCGACCAGCGCCACCATGCCGGACAGGGAGAACATCAGCTCAGGCGTCATGGAACCTCCAAGTCTTCGTTGCAAACCTCATGCCTTGCTTCTATTGACATTGTCAATATTGATTTTGACAGCGTCAATATTTTGTGAAATGAAGTGACATGGCGCGAAAGGCGAAATCCAGGCCCTATCATCACGGCGACCTGCGCGAGGCATTGGTTGCCTCCGCCACGGAGATGATCGAGGAGGGCGGTCCTTCGTCCTTCACCCTGCGGGAATGCGCCCGCCGGGCCGGGGTATCGCATGCCGCGCCCAAGAATCACTTCGCGACCGCCGAAGACCTGATTGCCGAAGTCGCGGCGCGCGGCTTCGAGCACTTCGTCGCGGCGCTGGCCCAGGCCGCGGACCGCAGCGTGGACCAGTCACCCGACGCGCGGCTCACCGCCATGTGCCGCGCCTATGTGGACTTTGCCCGGTCGCATCGTGGCGTCTATGGCCTGATGTTCCGCGAACGCAGCGGCTTCGCGAAGTCGGAGCATCTGCGGACCGCGGCTCGCGCCGCCTGGGAGCAGTTGCACCAGGCGGTCGCGGCCGTGACGGGACCGGGACGCCGCGACACCGACGCCAAGGCCGCCCATGTCTGGTCGCTGGTACATGGGATTGCCAGTCTCACCATCGACCGGCGCTTCCCAGAGATCATCGATCCAGAAGCCGTGATCGCAACCAGCGTCGCCAGCCTGCCTGCGGCCATCAGGTCGGTTGGTCCGCCGCGGTGAATCTGGCATAAGGCGCAAACCCCAAGAGGCACACATGACCTACATCTATATCGGCGCAGTCCTGTTCGGCGGCATGCATCTCTTCTCGATCCTGTTCCCGTCGCTGCGCAATTCAATCCGCACCAGCCTCGGCGAGAAGATCTGGAAGATGATCTATGCTCTCGTCTCGCTGGCCGGCATCGGCTTCCTGATTGCCGGGTACTGGCAGTCGCGCTCGGGCCCGATGACCGCCGACATCATCTATGATCCGCCATCCTGGGGGCGCCATCTGACAATGCTGATGGTGTTGCTGGCCTTCATTCTCATCGGCGCCTCGCATGGCAAGGGCTACATCAAGACCTATGTGCACAATCCCATGTCCTGGGGCATCGTCCTGTGGTCGGCCGGTCACCTGCTGGCCAATGGCCAGCGCAGCGATGTCTATCTCTTTGGCATTTTCCTGGTCGTGGGCCTGGCCGACATCATCTTCTCCGAACTGCGTGGCAAGCGCCCCGCGCATCAGCCGCGCCTGCGGTCCGACATCATCGCGGTGATCGTGGGCATGGTGCTTTACGTGATCTTCCTGTTCGGCTTCCACCCCTACGTGCTCAACATTCCGGTTGCGGGATGAGTCTGCTTGTCCTTGGCGTCGTCCTGCTCGCGGGCCTTCATCTGATCGCCGCCGTGCCGTCGCAGAAGCAACGGCTGAGGCAGGCCGTGGGTGCGGCGGCCTATGGCCCTGTCTTCGGTGGGGCCTCGGTGGCGGCGCTTGCGATCATCGTTCTGGGCTGGCGGATGGCGCCTTTCGTGCCCGTCTATGACCCGCCGTCCTGGGGCTGGATCGCCAACTTCGCTCTCACGCTCGTGGCCTTCATCTGCCTCGGCATCTTCCTCTTCCGCGGCCGGCTGCGGCAGACGCTGCGCTTTCCCATGGGGATCGCGGCCATCTTCTGGGCTACCGGACATCTGTTCGCCAACGGCGATCTCGCCAGCCTCATCCTCTTCGGCGGCATCCTTGTCTATGCCGCAGCACACATCGCCATCGGCATGGCGAACGGCGTGCGTCCGACGCCCGAGGTGCGCCAGGGCCATGATCTTCTGTCGATCCTGGCCGGCATTGCCCTCTATGGGGTGATGGCGCAGATCCATGGCGCCGTCATCGGCGTGCCGGTGTTCAGCATTACCCCCTGAGACCAGGGGTTTACCCTGTCCCGCACGCGTCTTGCCCGCTTGGGGCCGGAAGCCTAGACTTGGCGCATGTCACAGCATGTTGCGACCAAGCGGCTGACGGCGCCGGATATCCTTGCCCGCAAGGGCGGGGAGCCGATCGTCTCGCTCACTGCCTACCACGCCCATACCGCGGCGATTGCCGACAAGTATGTCGACTTCCTGCTGGTCGGCGACTCGCTCGGCATGGTCATGCACGGATTCGAATCGACACTGCCGGTGCCGCTTGACCTGATGATCATGCATGGACGCGCGGTGATGCGGGGCGCCAGGCGCGCGCTCGTCGTCGTCGACATGCCCTTCGGCTCCTATGAAGAGAGCCCCTCGCAGGCCTTTCACAATGCGGCGAAGGTCATCAAGGAAACGCAATGCGGCGCAATCAAGCTCGAAGGCGGACGCCGCATGGCCGAGACCATCCACTTCCTCACCGAGCGCGGCATTCCGGTGATGGCCCATATCGGCCTCACGCCGCAATCCATCAACATCCTGGGCGGATTCCGCACCCAGGGCCGGACGCGCGAGCAATGGGCGCTCATCGAGGAAGATGCGCGTGTGGTGACAGAGGCCGGCGCCTTCAGCGTGGTGCTCGAAGCCATTGCCGAGCCGCTCGCCGCCAGGATCACCAGACAGATTCCCATTCCGACCATCGGCATCGGAGCCTCTGCCGCCTGCGATGGCCAGATCCTGGTGATGGAAGACATGCTGGGCCTCAGCCCGCGCGTGCCGAAATTCGTGAAGGAGTTCGGCAAGGTTGGCGCTGCCATCGAAGGTGCCATCAGGATGTATGCCGATGACGTGAGGTCGCGGGCCTTCCCGCAGCCCGAGAATACCTACGACATGAAAGAATAGTTAGTTTGCGGCGCGTGGTGCGGCTGCCATCTTCTTGCCTTTCGGGGCCTGCACCAGACCTGTATCAATCACCGAAGGTTCACGAGATGCCTTTCACACGGCGGCAGATTCTGGCGGCAGCGGCGAGCCTGGCGGTGCTGGTGCCGGGCCAGGCGCCGCGCGCCGATGACTTCATCGAACTGCGCGCCCGCAATGCGGAACTGGGGCTTCTGGAAGGTGGCGCCGGCAAGACCGGTGCGTGGATTCTCGGCAAGGGTCCAGCGCCCGCGGTCATCCGCGCGAAGCAAGGCCAGGAGCTGAAACTGCGCATCGTCAACGAACTGGACAACGAGATCTGGCTGCATTTCTTCGGCCTGCGCGGTCCCTCCGAACTGATGACCATCAATGTGCCGCCCGGCGACAGGGGCGTGGACTGCGTCTTCACCCCGCCCGATGCCGGCACTTTCTGGATCGGCCCCGTGTCCGAGGTGTCGCGCCACCGCGACATGGGCCTCTACGCGATGCTGGTGGTCGAGGAGAAGGAAGCGCTCGATCCGGCGATTCCCGATCTGCCGCTGATCATCGACGATTGGCGCATCGCGCAGGACGGAACCATGGATGGTGGCTTCGGCGACATCGAGACAATGGTGGGCGAGGGCCGCCTCGGCAACTGGATCACCATCAACAGCCAGTTCCGGCCGCGCCTGCCCATTGCCGCGGGACGCTTCACCCGTCTGCGCATTCTCAACGCCGCCAACGTGCGCAGCATGGGACTGCAGTTCAAGGGCAGCGATCCGCTGCTGATCGCCTTCGACGGCCAGCCGGTGAAGCCGCGCCTTCTGGGCACCAAGGCCCTGACGCTGGCGCCGGGGCAGCGCGCCGATCTTCTGGTCAGCGCGGAAGAGGGCGACATCACCATCGCGCTCGACCTCTTCGAGGACGTCGTCGAAATCGGTTACCTCACCCGCGACGGCGATGCCGCGTCGGCGGCCATCGACGACAATTTCGCGCTGCCGCCCAATCCGGTCACCCGCCCGCCGGCGAAGCTCGAACCGCGGCTGGTGAAGATTGCCCTCGAGGGCGGCGTCAAGGGCGGGCTCAAGTCGGCCGTCTTCCGCGGCCAGACGATGGAACTCCGCACCCTGCTCGAGAACGGCAAGGGATGGGCCCTGAACGGGGTGGCCGGTCCGGGAGTCGAACCGCTCTTCGCCGCCCAGCTCGGCGAGAGTCTCGCGCTCGAGATCGAGAACAGGACGGCCTTCAGCCAGGCCCTGCATCTGCATGGCCATGTCTGGCAGCTCCCGGCTGAAGAAGGCAGCGAGCCGCCGGTCAGCGACACGGCGGTGGTGCCGGCCGGCCAGACCAAGCTTCTGGGCTTCGTGGCCGACAATCCCGGAACCTGGGCTTTCCAGAGCCTGGTGGCGGAACGCTCCGACGGCGGGCTGATCGGGGCCTTCCAGGTGGTCAAGCCGGACCAGCTTTAGGGAATGTTTACGGATCGGGGCGCCTAATCTTCAGGAATCGATTTCAGTCGATGACTGCTGCGAGGTGCCCCATGTCGATGGAACTTGCCGGTTTCCTCTTTGGTTCGCTGATGGTCGGCGGCCTGGCCTATGCCTACATCAGCCACGAGCGCTGGAAGACCATCCGGGCGGTCTATGCCCGCGACGGCGACCGCCGCCGAAATGCCTTGATTTGGCCCAGCCGCTGATTTACGCCCGCTTCTCACGCTGATCCGCCGTGGGGAGTATTCCGAATTGACCGATGAATCGCTGTTTCGCGAGGTGGACGAGGAAGTCCGCCAGGAGCAGTACAAGAAGATCTGGAGCCAGTATGGCAACATCTTCATTGCGCTGTGCCTGCTGATCGTTCTCGGCGTCGCCGGCTACAAGGGCTGGCAGTATTGGCAGAAGAAGCAGGCGGAAGCCGCCAGCGTGGTCTTTTTCCAGGCGGTGGCCAACGGCAATGCCGGAAAATCCGAAGAGGCGCTGAAGGAATTCGAATCCATCGGCCATACGGGCTATGCCCAGCTGGCGAAGCTGCGCGAGGCCGGTGTCCTTGCGGCCACCGGCAAGACGGACGAGGCCATAAAGCTCTACGACACCATTGCAGCAAGTGCCGGAACGGCAGCGCCCCTGCGCGATGTTGCCCGGCTGCGTGCGGCCTATGTGTCGATCGACAGTGCGAGCTTTGCCGACATTTCGGCACGGGTGAAGGACTTCGATGCGGCCGGCAATCCGTGGCGCCACATGGCCCGCGAGATCCTCATGCTCTCGGCCTTCAAGGCGGGCGATCACGGCGGGGCCGACAGACAGGCTCAAGCCATTCTGGGCGATCCGGAAGCGCCCGCGCCGCTTCGCCAGCGCGCCGGCATGATCGCCGACCTGCTCTTGCCGATCCTGGGGCAGAAGTGAAATCGATGCGCAAACTTGCAATGCTGGCCTTCGCGGGTTTGATGCTCTCGGGCTGCAGCTATGTCGACCGCCTGACGGGCGAGACCGACAATACGGTGCTGCCCGGCGCGCGCGAGGATGCCGTGCCCGGGCGCGCGCAGTTCCCGGATCCGAGCGAGCGCGCGCAGACGGCAAGCGGAGGAGACTCCGCGGGCGCGCCATCGGGCGGTTCGACCGTGGGGGCCGACCCTGGCTGTCCGCCGGAGGAGCCGAATTGCGGTGCAGGATCGGGCGACGTCTTCGCCGATCCGCAATGACCCTGACCGTTGCCATTCTCGGGCGCCCAAACGTCGGAAAGTCCACGCTGTTCAATCGCCTCGTCGGCCGCAAGATCGCGCTGGTCGATGATCAGCCCGGCGTCACGCGCGACCGCCGCGAGGGTGACGCCCGCATCGGCGACCTGAAGTTCAAGATCTTCGACACGGCAGGCCTCGACGAGGCGCGGCGCGACACGCTGGAAGCCCGCATGAGTGCCCAGGCCGAGACCGCCATCGGCGACGCCGATGTGGTGCTCTTCGTCATCGACGCGCGCGCCGGCGTGACACCCACCGACAAGCAGTTCGCCGAACGCATCCGGCGCAAGGGCAAGCCTGTCATTCTCGTCGCCAACAAGGCGGAGAGCCGTGCTGCCGATGCGGGTCTGCTGGAAGCCTTCGAACTGGGATTCGGCGAGCCGCTGGCGATTTCCGCCGAGCATGGCGAAGGCCTTGACCAGATCTACGACGCGCTGCTGCCCTATCGCGACGACGTAGGGGACGATGGCGGCGAGGACCGCGCCGATGGTCCGCTGCGCCTTGCCATCATCGGCCAGCCCAATGCCGGCAAGTCGACGCTGGTGAATGCCTTGCTCGGCGAGGAACGCATGTTGACGGGTCCCGAAGCCGGCATCACGCGCGATGCGATCTCGTCCGACTTCGAGTGGAAGGGGCAGCGTATCCGGCTGTGGGACACCGCCGGTATCCGCCGCAAGGCCAAGGTCACCGGCAAGATCGAGAAGCTCGCGGTGTCCGACGCCTTGCGCGCCATCCGCTTCGCCGAATGCGTGATCGTGCTGATCGATGCCTCGATGCCGATCGAGAGTCAGGACCTGACGCTCGCCAATCTCGTCTCTGAAGAGGGCCGCGCCATCGTCCTTGCCCTCAGCAAGTGGGACATCGTCGAGGACAAGCAGAAGACCATGAAAGAGGTCGAAAGCAAGCTTGAGGACGTGCTCCCCGAGATCCGCGGCGTGCCGGTGGTGACGCTGTCAGCCAAGCAGGAGCGCGGACTGGACAAGCTGCTCAACGCGGTGCTCGGCGCCATGGAGAAATGGAACAGCCGCATTTCCACCGCCCAGCTCAACCGCTGGCTCGAGGCGGCGATCGAGCGCAACCCGCCGCCCGCACCGTCGGGGCGCCGCATCAAGATCCGCTACGCCACCCAGGCCAGTTCGCGGCCGCCCACCTTCGCCATCTTCGGCAACCAGCTGGCGCGCCTTCCCACCAGCTACACGCGTTATCTCATGAACGGCCTGCGCAAGGACTTCGAACTCTGGGGCGTGCCGATCCGCTTTAGCCTGCGCGGCGGGAAGAACCCCTTCGACAAGGACCGCTGATCAGAACCGCAGCGCGACCTCGCCCAGGCCTTCGAAGGATGCCTCGATCCTGTCGCCGATGGACGCGGAGAAGAACTCCGTGATCACGCCCGTGGTGATGATGTCGCCTTCCTTCAGGCCTGCGCCATGCGCAGTGAGGTGATTGGCAAGCCAGGTCAGCGCCAGGTCGCCGCCACCCAGGGCATTGCTGCCGACACCGCCCTGCATCTCGCGGCCGTTCCAGCTCACGCGGGCCGCAAGCCGGGCATAGGCGTCCGCTGCAAGCGGCTTCACCGCCGGACCGAGTACGATCGAGTCGTTCAGCCCGCCATCGACCACGAACCACGGCACCGGATCGGCGAAGCCTCTGGGCGTGCGCGGATTGACCACCTCGATGGCGGCATGCACGGCCGCCACCGCCGACAAGACGTCGTCCGGCGCGTAGGGCGTCCCGCGCGGCGGCAGGGACTTCGCCATCACGAAGGCCACCTCGGGTTCCACCACCCGCTTGTTGGACGGGATCGTCGGCACATGGTCTCCGGACCTGAACACGCGGTGGGCGAACATGGTGCCAGGAAAAGGGCCGTCCGCATTCAACGCCTTCTGGGCGCGCAGGCTGGTGCAGCCGATCTTCCAGCCGCATTGCTCCCAGCCCAGCGCGGCGGTCACCGCCTGCTGCAGCCGGAAGGCGCGGTCCATCGCGGGAGGCGCGGGTTCCGGCAGTTCCGCCAGATGGACCTCGCTGCGGCGTGCCTCGGCGAAGGCGGTGATGATGGCGTCGTCGCTCATCCGAACTGCTTGAAGAGGCCGGTGGACGCGTATTTCCACACCGTGCCCGTGTCGGTGAAGGCCGGCGTGCACATGGCCACCATCTGCGCAGCCACTTCCTCTGCCGAAGGCAGCGTCTCGGGATCCTCGCCGGGCATGGCGGTTGCGCGCATCTTGGTCCGTGTGGGCCCTGGGCTGAAGCAATTGACGCGCACCGCAGTGGTCGCCGTCTCGCCGGCATAGACCTTGGCCATGGCCTCGAGCGCGGCCTTGGAAATGGAGTAGGGGCCCCAATAGGGCCAGCATTTGTGGGCAAGGCCCGAGGTCACCAGCACGACGCGGCCCGCGTCGGCGGCACGCAGCAGCGGATCGAGCGACCGGATCAGCCGGTAGTTGGCGGTCACGTTGATCGCCATGGCATCGTCCCAGACCTTGGGGTCGAGATGGGGCAGGGGCGTCAGCTTGCCCAGCGTGCCGGCATTGCCCACGAAGATGTCGAGTTTCTTCCAGCGCTCGAAGATGGCCGCGCCCAGCCGGTCGAGGGCGTCGAAATCCTTGATGTCGCACGGCACCAGCGTGGCGCTGCCGCCGATCGCCTTGATCTCGTCGTCGAGTTCCTCGAGGCCGCCCTGGGTCCGGGCCGTGGCGACGATATGCGCGCCCTCCCTGGCCAGCGCCAGCGACATGGCACGGCCAAGGCCGCGCGATGCGCCGGTAACCACGGCGATGCGGTTTTCAAGCAGGCGCGGCATGGATCAGCCGGCCTCCGCGAAGAGCGACAGCGTCTGCTTGCCGTGCTCGCCCACCAGGTCGGTGAGCGGGGTGGGATAATCGCCGGTGAAGCAGTGATCGGTGAACTGCGGGCGGACATTGTCGCGGCCGGGCAGGCCGACCGCGCGGTAGATGCCATCGACCGAGAGGAAGGCGAGCGACGCAACGCCAATGTAGTCGCGCATCTGTTCCAGCGTATGGGTGGCGGCCAGCAGCGAGTTCTGTTCCGGCGTGTCGATGCCGTAGAAATCCGGGTGCGCGATGGGCGGCGAGGAGATGCGCATGTGCACTTCCTTGGCGCCGGCCTCGTACATCATGCGCACGATCTTGATCGAGGTTGTGCCGCGCACGATGGAATCGTCGAGCAGCACCACGCGCTTGCCTTCGACCACGGCGCGGTTGGCATTGTGCTTGAGCTTCACGCCCAGCGAGCGGATCGTCTGGGTGGGTTCGATGAAGGTGCGGCCCACATAGTGATTGCGGATGATGCCGAGTTCGAAGGGAATGCCGGTCTCTTGCGCGAAGCCCAGAGCTGCGGGGACGCCCGAATCCGGAATCGGCACAACCACGTCGGCCTCGACCGGCGATTCGAGCGCCAGCTGCCGGCCCATGGCCTTGCGCACCTCGTAGATGGACAGGCCGCCCAGCATGGAGTCGGGCCGCGAGAAGTAGATGTATTCGAAGATGCAGGGCCGCGCCGGCTGACGCGGGAAGGGCCGGAGCGACTCCACGCCTTCGTCCGAGATCACGACGACTTCGCCGTTCTCGACCTCGCGCACGAACTTGGCGCCGATGATGTCAAGCGCGCAGGTCTCCGAACAGAGGATGTAGGCGCCGTTGAGCTCGCCCAGGATCAGCGGCCGGATGCCGAGGGGGTCGCGCGCGCCGATCAGCTTCTTGTTGGTGAGCGCCACCAGCGCATAGGCGCCTTCGAGCGAGCGCAGCGCATCGATGAAGCGGTCGACGATCTTGGTCTTCTGCGAGCGCGCCACCAGATGCAGGATGGCCTCGGTGTCGGAGGTCGATTGGCAGATGGCGCCTTGCGCGATCAGCTGGCGTCGCAGCGTCAGGCCATTGGTGATGTTGCCGTTATGCGCCACCGCAAGGCCGCCCGCGGCGAGTTCGGCATAGAGCGGCTGCACGTTGCGCAGGATGGTCTCGCCGGTGGTGGAGTAACGCACATGGCCGAGCGCCACGCGGCCCTGCAGGCGGTTGATCACCTTGTCATTGGTGAAGTGATCGCCCACGAGGCCCAGCCTGCGTTCGGTCTGGAAGCGCTGCCCGTCGAAGGACACGATGCCGGCTGCCTCCTGGCCGCGATGCTGCAGGGCGTGAAGCCCCAGCGCCGTCAGGGTCGCGGCGTCATCGTGGCCATAGATGCCGAATACGCCGCACTCCTCGCGCAGCCTGTCGCCGTCGAGGTCGAGTTCATAGCCATCGGTCATTGGTTGACGCTCTGCCCGGATGTGGGTTGCTGGGAGTTGCCAGTACCCTCGATGAGGTTGTCGAGGCCCTGGGTCTCATTGTTCTGGTAGCCGGTATCCGGCTGTGTGCCGGGCAGCGGCGGCGCGCCCGCCGCACCTTCCGGGTTGCGCTGCAGTGCTGTGTTGTTCAGGGTGTCGGCAATGTCGGGTGGCATGAGGGCGAGCAGCGCTTCGCCGGTCGACTGGACCAGCGGCAGGCTGGTGGCCTCGCGCACCCAGACCTCCTGCTTGTCGAAGGGCAGCAGCCATCCGTAGAAGAGATAGGCGATGGCAACGAAGACGAAGCCGCGCGCCAGGCCGAAGATCAGGCCCAGCGTGCGGTCGAATCCGCCGACCGCCGAGTCGACAACCCAGTCGGAGATCTTCACGCTGATGATCGAGACGATGATCAGCACCAGCAGGAAGGCCGCCGCCGCAACCGCGATCTGGGCCAGGATCTCCTTTTCCAGATAGGGGACGTTCTGCATGGCCCAGGCCACGAGCTTCTCCTGCTTCAGCGCGAAATAGGCGGCGACCGCCGCAAGCGCCCAGGCGACCAGCGAAAGCATCTCGCGGGTGAAGCCGCGCATCAGCGCCAAGAGGCCCGAGATCGCCATGATGCCGAGGAGGATGAAATCGAAGAGGGTCAGCGACATGCGGGTACCTGTTCGGGGCGAACCATCTATGAGTCCGCCACCTTATAGAAAGCTTTTTGCCTGGGGACTAGGCGATTCTCCGTTGTCCCCGGTCCTGTGCGGCCGACCAGGCGACCAGGTCCATGATGGTCTCCATGGGCTTCACCTTGAGGCCTTTCACGCCCGGCTGTTCGGCGGCCGCCGCGATGACGGCCTCCTTCAGGCCCAGCTTCTGGGCCTCCTTGAGGCGGGCCTCGGTCTGGCCCACCGGACGGATCGCGCCGGACAGCGCGATCTCGCCGAAAACCGCCGTGCCGGGCGGGATGACCGTGCCGGTGAGCGACGAGAGAAGTGCAGCTGCCACGGCCAGATCGGCAGCGGGCTCACGCACGCGCAACCCGCCTGCGACATTGAGATAGACATCGTTCTGGCCGATGGTCACGCCGGCGCGCGCCTCCAGCACCGCGAGGATCATGGCGAGTCGGTTGGAATCCCATCCCACCGTCGTGCGGCGCGGCGTTCCCAGGGGCGAAGGAGAGACCAGCGCCTGTACCTCGATGAGAAGCGGCCTGGTGCCCTCCATGCCGGCAAAGACCGCCGTGCCGGGAGTCGGCCGCTCGCCGGACCCCATGAAGAGGCGCGAGGGATTGGTCACTTCCGCCAGTCCGCCGTCGGACATTTCGAAGACGCCGATCTCGTCGGTGGGACCGAAGCGGTTCTTCACCGCCCGGAGGATGCGGAACTGGTGGCCGCGATCACCTTCGAAATAGAGCACCGCATCGACCATGTGCTCGACGACCTTCGGTCCCGCGATCTGGCCGTCCTTTGTGAC
>JAPLOT010000367.1 GCA_026400595.1 Alphaproteobacteria bacterium
CCCCTCGGCGTCGCGGGAGCTGTAGCGATCCGCGTGGCGCAGGAACGGGGCGCTGGCAATGGCGCGGCGCTGCGCCCCATCGCGCTGGCGGCGGTGTCGGTGGCGATGGTCTGGCTCGTGGCTGCGGCGCTGCTGCTGGTCTTCAGGGGGGAGGCCATCGCTCGGCTCGTGATCGAGGATCCGGAGGTCATAGCGCTGACTGCGGCGATCTTCCTCGCCTTCGCGCCGATGCAGATTTTCGACGCCGTGCAGTCCGCGATGCTGGGTGCGCTGCGGGGGCTTTCCGACACGGCGTGGCCGGCCGCCGTATCTGCCATCGCCTACTGGCCGGTTGCGCTGCCGCTGGGCTGGATCCTGGCGCATTGGGCGGGCATGGGACCCGCCGGTGTCTGGGCAGGCTTCATCCTTGCGCTGGTTGGCGCGGGAGCGGCCCTGACCGTCCGCTTCTGGCGGACAACTGCTCTGCCGCCAGCGAAGCGCTAGCTGTTGGCGGCGGCAGCACGTAGAACTGAGCGTCCACAGCAATCATCACGCAATGCCAGACTGAAATCTCGTCATCATTCATCGCGGTTCCGAGTATGAGCGGGATTTCAGCGAGATCGCGGCAGGAATTGGAGAGATCGACCCCGGTATTCAGGTCGATCCGAAAGGCTCCGGAAAACCCCAGGCGATGTCGGATGATGCATGGTCAAGGCAAAGCTGGCTGACGATGAACAAAGGCCAATGATCTTCGCGGTCGACTCAGTGCCGGCAATCTTCGCAATCACGACCGATCCCTCAATCGTCTACACGTCCAACATTTTCGCGATCCTGGGGCTCCGGGCTCTTTACTTTGCGCTTGCCGCGATGGTGCAACGCTTCCACTACCTCAAGCTTGCGCTCGCCGTCGTGCTGAACTTTATCGGTTCCAAGATCTTCGCCGCGCCATTGCTTGGCCTCGACAAGATCCTGCCGTGGATTTCGCTTGCCGTCACCTTCGGCATCCTGCTATCGGGCGTGTTCTTCGAGCCTGTGGAAGACAAGGGGGCGGGTCAAGACACTTGGAAGGCCTGCCGGGGAGTCATGACGTGCCAGCAAGTGATCGGAACAGTCGCCGGACCAATGGCAAACGTGACCGCCGAAGAACTGAACAGGCAATCGGGCTCGATCCTGTTGTCGTAGGTGTTACTTCACAACCGCAACCGACCGCACTTGAACTCATCCACTTCGAACAAACCTGCGAGTTGCTGCGGCATCACTCCACACTCCGTCTTCGACAACTCACGGTGTTCGTGGCCGTCAACGGCGGTCTGCTGCTGGTCCTCTTCCGATTTGGCGGGAACCTGTCGGGCTGGCAGCTGGCGGCAGCAGCGGCAATCGGCCTCATGGCGGCGTTGGCCTTTGCCATTCTGGAAGTCAGGTTGAACTTCTACCTCGACCATTACCGCCGCGTGGCACTATCGTACGAAGAGCGTTTCGGTCTCACCCATAATCTGTTTCCACCGGAACTGCGAGGTCGTCTTTTCCGGGGCAGACTTGCAGTATTGCTGTTCATTGTCAGCGCGGTCTGCGCCTGGTTCGTTGCGTTGACGTTGGTTTCGGCCGTGTGATCAAGACGCTGCTGTGGCCCAGGCGTCCTGATCCACCCTTGTGCATGAACGGTGGCCCTGAGCCTACGCCGGTGCCAAATCTCCCCAGACATCCCAACTGTTGCTTCCCGGATACCTGAGGGTCACGACAGCGCCCTCGCCGGCCGAGGCGAGGCTTCGTTTCGGCGCTAAGTTACCGGATTGTGCCGAGATTTCAGCTTCAATGATGCGATGCGACTCATCAGATCGGCGGCAGATCCATACTCGACACTCCGGCCCTCAAAGCCCACGCGCAGGGTTCCTGCAGCATAGGCCTTCTTCAGGGCATCGAGCTCAGCGTGGGTCCAGGGCATTGTTCATATCCAAGCGATCCCGTTCCTCAAACTTGAAGCACGTGCAAAGCACACCGCGACCAATCCAGCACCTGCAGATCTTGTCGGCGACGGTCATAAGGAGTAAGTTGACATCGTCGACTTCAAACTCGTGACACCTGGTTCTACGCGCGAACTGCGTTCGAACTCTCCCGTGCCACATTTGGAACACCGATGGCTTTGTGCGCGTCTCGCGCGGAGGGTCCAACACCGACAATTGAGAGAGAGCGACAGTGGCTACAGGTACAGTGAAGTGGTTCAATTCCCAAAAGGGCTTCGGGTTCATCGCACCGGACGGTGGTGGTCCGGATGTCTTTGTTCACATCAGCGCCGTCGAGCGTGCAGGTCTCAGCAGCCTGAACGATGGACAGAAGGTTTCCTTTGAGATCGTCAAGGATCCCAAGAAGGGCAAGTCATCGGCAGAACAGCTGAAGACCATCTGACAATCCAAGAGGGTCTCTCCCTGCACCGGTGCTGATCTTCGTAGCCCTCGGTAGGAGCGGCCCTCTTCATTTTCTTGGAAAGTCGACCAAATGGCTGCAAAGCGAAACCAGAAGTCAATCGGAACCAAGAAGTCCAAGTCGGCCGCTGCTCGATCTGGCGCCAGCAAGAAGGCGCGCAAGTTGACAACTTCGAAGGGCGCTGCGCCCAAGAAGAAAGCT
>JAPLOT010000195.1 GCA_026400595.1 Alphaproteobacteria bacterium
AGCGCCGCATCGGCCCGGGGCGTAAGATCAAGCGCAGGCTCCTCCAGCCGCGACTCTGCAATCGATGCCGCTGCGACGTCGCCATAGGCCCTCACCCAGCGCTGCCAGCACCAGTCAGGCACGTTGCGCCGCGCGCCGCCAAGCCGTGCCAGCGCCTCATGTCCGCGCCGTGCCATGTTGCGCAGCACGCCGTTGATCAGGCCACTGAAGTGGGTGGCGTTTGCATCGGCCTTGGCCAGGCGTACGGAGAGGTCGACTACCGCATGCGGCGCCACGTCCATGAAGAGAAGCTGTGCGGCGGCCGTCTGCAGAATTTGCCGCGCCGGTCCTGCCTTGCGCGGCAGGGGCTTCGCAAGGAACTCCGCCAGTACCGCGTCAATCTCGCCGGCATGGCGCAGTGTCGCCATCAGAATGGCCCGCAGGAAGGCCCGGTCGCGCGGCTCAAGTGCCGCGACATCCGGGCGGCGCTCGATCACCTCGTCGGAGAGGCGCTGGCCCTCGAGGATTTCGGAAAGGCAGAGAACCGCAAGGCGGCGGACATCGAGACCCTGCTGCGTGTCCTGCAAAATCTCAGCCCCAGGGACCCTGGCGCTCCGACGGCGTGCCGCTCCATGGACCTGAATCCGCCGCGCCCCGGTCGCCGCCGGTCTCCCGGGCCATGGCCATCAGCGCATCGATCCGGTTCTTCGGATTGGGATGGGTGGAAAAGAGGTTGTCCATGCGCGCGCCCGAAAGCGGGTTGATGATGAACATGTGCGCCGTGGCCGGATTGGCTTCCGCCGGGCGATTCTCGATGCGATGGGCGGCGTTGGAGATCTTGGCCAGTGCGGAGGCGAGTGCATGCGGATTGCCGGAAATGTCCGCGCCGCCGCGGTCGGCGCCATATTCGCGCGTGCGGCTGATCGCCATCTGCACCAGCATGGCGCCCAGGGGCGCAAGGATCACCATCAGGATGGTGCCGATCGCGCCCAGCGGATTGTTGCGGTTGTTGCCGCCGCCGAACATGAGGCCGAAATTGGCCAGCATCGAAATGGCGCCCGCAATGGTGGCCGTCATGGTCATGACCAGCGTATCGCGATGCTTGATGTGGGCCAGCTCATGGGCCATGACGCCCGCGACCTCGTCGGGCGTCAGCAGCTTGAGCAGGCCGGTGGTGGCGGCCACCGCCGCGTTCTGGGGATTGCGCCCGGTCGCGAAGGCGTTGGGCTGCGGATTGTCCATGATGAAGACCTTGGGCATGGGCAGCCCGGCGCGCTGTGCCAGTTCCTCGACCATGCCGTAGTACTCGGGCGCCGTGTTGCGATCCACCTGGCGGGCGCCATACATGCGGAGCACCATCTTGTCGGAGTTCCAGTAGGCGAAGAGATTCGTGGCCGCCGCCACCAGAAAGGCGATGATCATGCCCTGCTCGCGGCCAATCAGGTAGCCCACCGCCATGAAGAGCCCGGTCAGGGCCGCAAGAAGCAGTCCGGTCCGAAAGGTATTCATGGTCAGTGAAACTCCTTGATGAAACGGGTTCTCCGCCATCATATGATGACATCGATGCCCGAGCACAAGACCACTCTGACCCCGGAAGCCCGACGCGCCCTGGCGGAAGCCGAAGCCCGGCGCAAGACCCGTTCGGAGCAGGCCCTGCCGAAGGAAGTGAACGGCCGCGCCGGCCCCGAACCCACACGCTATGGCGACTGGGAGACGAAGGGCATCGCCAGCGACTTCTAGCTTGCCGGGACAAAGCCAAGCTGGCTGCGGATCTGTTCCGCCGTAACGCCTTGCGCCCGCAGAGACGCCAGCGCCGTGCTGTTGCTTGACTTGGAGAGCTTCCGGCCATCGGCGTCGAGGATCAGCCTGTGATGGTGATAGGCAGGGATCGGCAGGCCCAGCAGGCGCTGGAGCAGAATGTGGATAGGTGTCGCCGGCTCCATGTCGAGACCGCGCACGACGTGCGTGACGCCCTGCAGGGCATCATCGGTCACGACCGCAATGTGATAGTAGGAGCCCACGTTCTTCTTTGCGATCACCACATCGCCCCAGGCCGCCGCTGCGGCGTCTCCGGCGCGGACCATGTCGAGTCGCCAGCCGAACTGCTCGCCCGCCGCCATGCGGGATGACGCCACCTGTCGCGTCAGGGCGCGGCAGCGCCGGCCATAGTGAGCCTGGCCATCGGGATCGCGCTGCGGCAATGCTTCGGCCGCGGCCTGCCGGCGCGAGCAGAAACAGGGATAGATGGCTTCCGCGTCCCACAGCTTCAGGAGATTGGCATCGTAGTCGCCGAAATGCTCGGACTGGATCCGGACCGGTTCCTCCCAGGCGAGGCCCAGCCAGGCGAGGTCCCGGAAAATCCCGGCCGTGAAGCTGGGCTTGCAACGGGTGAGGTCGGTGTCCTCGATGCGCAGCAGGAGCCGGCCGCCCCGGAACCTGGCCATCTCGTCATTGAGCAGGGCCGAATAGGCATGTCCCAGATGCAGCGCGCCATTGGGGCTGGGAGCGAAACGAAACACCGCAGTCGTCATCGCGCCTGCTTGCGCCAGCCGGCGGTCCAGGTCAAATGCGGCGATGCAGAGCTATACGAGCCAGGATGACCTCGCCGCTGCTGTCGCCGAACTGTCGCGGCGTGACGGGCGACTGGGCCTGCTTGCGGCGCGCCATGGCGTGCCGCCGCTGCGGCGCATGGAGCCGGGTCTCGCGAGCCTCCTGCGCATCGTCACCGACCAGCTGATCTCGCTCAAGGCCGCCGCCGCCATCTGGCAGAGGCTGGAGGAGGGCTTGCCCATGGGCGATGCCAACAGCCTTGCCGCGGCCAGCGAAGACCGCCTGCGCGGCTTCGGCCTGTCAGGCGGCAAGGCGCGCAGCTTCCGGGCCATCGCGCAAGCCGTCGTTTCAGGCACGCTCGACGTCCAGGCCCTGCGGTTGCTTGACGACGATACCGCGCTGAAGCGCCTCCAGTCCATTCACGGCATCGGACCCTGGACGGCCCAGATCTATCTGCTCATGGCGCTGAACCGCAGCGATGGCTGGCCGGCGGAGGACCTTGCCCTGCAGTTGGCCGTCCAGGACCTTTACGGCCTCCCGGGCCGGCCCAGCCCTGCCGCCATGCGCGCGATGGCGGAGGCCTGGCGACCCTGGCGCGGGGCCGCCGCCCACCTGCTGTGGCGCCATTATCGCGACCTGCGCGGAATTGCCCCGGACTGACCCCCGCGGCATGGAGGCACTTCACAGAGGCGTCACACTAGATATAGTATTGATTCAGGTGAACAAACCTACGAGGTGACTGTGCATTACGGGCCGATCGCGCCGGAAGCCTGTCCTGCCCTGGTTCTCAACGCGGACTTCCGCCCGTTGAGCTATTATCCCCTGTCGCTGTGGAGCTGGCAGGACACGATCAAGGCCGTCTTCCTCGACCGCGTGAACATTGTCTCCGAGTATGACCGCGTGGTGCGCTCGACCAGTTTCGAATTCCGCCTGCCCAGCGTGGTCTCGCTCAAGACCTATGTGAAGCCATCGCGCACGCCGGCCTTCACGCGATTCAACGTCTTCCTGCGTGACCGCTTCACCTGCCAGTATTGCGGCAATCATCATGATCTCACCTTCGACCACGTGACGCCGCGCTCGAAGGGCGGGCAGACCACCTGGGAGAATGTCGTCACCGCCTGCTCGCCCTGCAATCTTCTCAAGGGCGGCTACTTCCCGCACGAGATCCACATGTATCCCGCGCAGAAGCCGGTGCGGCCCAGCGTTGCGCAGCTGCATCGCAATGGCCGCCTCTTCCCGCCGAACTACCTGCACGACAGCTGGCAGGACTATCTCTACTGGGATACCGAACTCGATCCGTGAGATCGCGCACCGGCCAGCGCAACAAGCGCGAGGCCCAGGGAGATCACCGCATTCCACCCCGCGAGGGAAAGGCCGAGAATCCGGATTGCGGGCTGGTCGCACATCACCACCGGACTCGACAGGTCGGGCAGGCCCGTCGACAGCCCGCCGCTTCCCGTGCAGGCGGTGGGGCCTGCCCACCACTTCCACTCCACGCCGGAATGGAAGATGCCGAAGATCATGCTGCCGATCCACAGCAGCGCCAGCAGGTAGAGACCGGCGCGTTGCAGTGGAGCTGCGACGAGCAGCACCGCGGTC
>JAPLOT010000435.1 GCA_026400595.1 Alphaproteobacteria bacterium
GTCGAACATCTCCATGCGACCGTTCTCGCAGAAGATCTCCTCCGAAGGGCGGATCTTGCCAGAGTTGAGCGCTGCGGCGAGCGTGAACACCTTGAACGTCGATCCGGGTTCGTAGACGTCGAGAACCGCCCGGTTCCTGCGCTGCTCGAGTACCTGCCCTACCGCAAGCGCGACGGAACTCATGTGCGCGATGCGCTGACCCATCCCTATCTAGCCGGCCATGGCTATGCGTCGATCAGGGTCGACATGCGCGGCAATGGCGACAGCGACGGGCTGATGGAAGACGAATATGCCAAGCAGGAGCAGGATGACGCGCTGGAGGTCATCGCCTGGATCGCCCGGCAGAGCTGGTGCACCGGCAAGGTGGGCATGTTCGGCATCTCCTGGGGCGGCTTCAACGCGCTGCAGGTGGCCGCACGCAAGCCCCCGGCACTGAAGGCCATCGTCACCATCTGTTCCACCGACGACCGCTACGAGGACGACGTCCACTACAAGGGCGGCACGGTGATCAACGAGATGCTGGGCTGGGCCGCCACCATGCTCGCCTATTCCTCGCGCCCGCCCGATCCCAAGCTGGTCGGCAACAGGTGGCGCAAGATGTGGATGGAGCGGCTGAAGAACGAGCCCTTCCTGATCATTCCCTGGCTCTCGCACCCGCATCGCGACGCCTATTGGAAGCATGGGTCGGTGTGCGAGGACTTTGGAGCGATCGAGGCGCCGACCCTCATCGTGGGCGGCTGGAACGACGCCTATTCAAATGCCATTCCGCGCCTGATGAAGGGCCTGCGCACCACGCGCAAGGCGATCATCGGCCCCTGGGTGCACAAGTATCCGCATTTCGCCGTGCCGGAGCCGCGCATCGGCTTCCTGCAGGAAATGCTGCGCTGGTGGGACCAGTGGCTGAAGAACGAGGCGACCGGGGTCAGCCGCGATCCCGACTTCCGCTACTACGTGATGGAGCCGTGGAAGCCGGGCAGCTTTCCCGACCGCATCAATGGCCGCTGGCTGTCCGACAGTTTCTGGGGCTTCGGCAATGTCGACACCAAGAAATGGTTTCTCAACGCGACGGGCATCGGCCCGACGGCCGGGACGGAGACCCCGCTCACCATCAGCTCGAAGCAGACCACGGGTGCGGATGGCGGCGAATACTGCATCATCTGGCTGGGCCCGCCTCAACGACGTCTGGCCGACGGGCGAGGTGAGCCGCATCACCTATCACCTGCAGAACCTCTGCATGCGCGACAGCCGCGAGACGCCCACGCCGCTCGAGCCCGGCAAGCGCTACCGCATGAAGATCAAGATGGACGACATCGCCTGGCGGGTGCCGAAGGGGCACAAGATCCGCGTGGCGATCTCGACCAGCTACTTCCCGATGATGTGGCCGGCGCCCGAGCCGGTGACGCTCACCGTCTATGCCGGGGCCTCGCAGATCCTGCTGCCGGTGCGCAAGGACATCCTGGCCGAGACGCCGCTCTCCTGGTTGCCCGCGGAAGCTGCCGAGCCGGTGAAGCAGAAGGAGATCCGGCCTTCGTCGAACACGCGCGAGACGGCGATCGACGAGAAGACCGGAGAACTCCGGATCGCGATCGTCGACGACTTCGGCGAACAGGAGATCAAGCCGCATGGCATGATCGTGGGTGGCGCGGGCCGCGAGACCTATTCGATCCTGCCCGACGATCCGCTCTCGGCGAAGATGGAAACCCACTGGACCGAAGTGCGCCGCCGCGGCACCTGGAACACGCGCACCGAAACCTATGGCCGGCTCACGGCGACGAAGACGCACTGGATCGTCTGGGGCAGGATCGAGGCCTACGAGGGCAAGAAAAAGGTCTTCGAGAAGGAGTTCAACGAGAAGATCGAGCGGAAGCTGCAGTGACGGCCACCGCCTTGCGGCGCAAGGCGGCCCTCATCCGCCCTTCGGGCACCTTCTCCCGCATGCGGGAGAAGGAGGACACGCTCTATCACCGCCTCGCTGCGCAAGGCGGCCCTCATCCGCCCTTCGGGCACCTTCTCCCGCAAGCGGGAGAAGGATAAGGTGAGCCCATCCTTCTCCCGCGGGTGGTGGGATAAGGTGGCCGAAGGCCGGATGAGGGCCGGCCGCGTCAGCGGCGGGTGCCGGACGGTTCTTCCAGCGCCATCAGGATCGTCGTCAGCACGCCGTCCAAGTTGGTGAAGACC
>JAPLOT010000156.1 GCA_026400595.1 Alphaproteobacteria bacterium
TGGCTTCACTGTGGTGGCCGACCTACCGAAGCGGGTCAAATGGGACCAGCAGCGCCTTGAGGAACTGGTCGAACTCATCCGCTCCGGATGGGGCGAAAATCCCGCCGATTATGTGAAGATGAAGTTCGATGTGTCGGAGCGTGCCTACGACGCATGGCCGCCGATGCTCAAGGAACTCTTCACCCCGGCGCGCACCGTTGAGACCGGCAAAGCCAGCTACGAGTTGGTGCATATCGACGGGAGGCGCGCATGAGCCTCCGCCTCGTCACCGCCGCGATGCGGCTCTCCACCGCCATCGCCAAGACCACCATGTGCATCCTGGGTCCGAGCGGCTCTGGCAAGACCTCGCTCATGAAAGGGCTTCCCGGCAAGGACACGCTTTGCCTCGACTTCGAGGCGGGCCTCATGTCGGTGCAGGACTGGGATGGCGACAGTATCCCGATCCGCAGCTTCGAGGACGCGCGCGACATTGCATGTCTCGTCGGCGGCGTGAACCCTGCGGCCGATCCCAATGGCCACTATTCCGAGGGCCATCATGCCCATGTGGTGAAGACCTATCCTGATCTCGCCGGCCTCGTTGCAGCGAAGCGCTACATCTTTGTCGACTCGATCACCGACCTGTCACGTCAGGCGATGGCCTGGTCGAAGCAGCAGCCGGAGGCCATCTCGGAACGGACGGGCAAGCCGGACGTACGTGGTGCCTATGGGCTTCTTGCCCGCGAGATGATCACGCTGCTGAAGCATCTTCAGCATGCCGAGGGCAAGACCACTATCTTCGTCGGCATCCTCGAGCAGATCAACGACGAGTTTGGGCGTTCCAGCTGGCAGCCGCAGCTCGAGGGCGGAAAGGTCGCCCGCGAATTGCCCGGCATCGTCGACCAGGTCGCCACCCTGAGCCTCTTCGAGCCCGAGGGCGACGGTTGGCGGCACGATCCCGCCAAGGGCCGCACCCGCCGCCTCGTCTGCCAGACCGTCAACAGCTACGGCCTCCCCGCAAAAGACTCCCCGCAAAAGACAGATCCGGCCGGCTCGCCGTTACTGAGCCCGCAGATCTCTCCGCCATTCTCACCAAGATCCACAGCCCCAGGAAAGGTTGAACCCATGACCTATGACATGAACGACGCCCAGCCGCAGATCAGCAGCGACATCATTCCCGACGGCACCTTCGCGAAGATCACGATGATCTTCAAGCCTGGGACGATCGATGGTGCCAGCCCCGTCGATGCCAAGCTTCTCAAGCACTCGAACTCTCCCGGCAGCGATGTGCAACAGATCGATGCGGAGTTCACCGTCGTCGAGGGCCCCTATGCGCGGCGGAAGTTCTGGCAGTTCTTCACCGTCCTTGGCGGCAAGGTGGACGAGCAGGGCGTTTCCATCGGCTGGAAGATCACCAAGTCGACCTTCCGGTCGATGATCGACAGCGCGCTGGGTCTCAATCCTGACGACATGAGCGAGGCGGCCAAGGCCAGCCGGCTTCTGCAGGGCCTCTCGCAGATGTCCGGCGTCACCTTCATCGGCAAGATCAAGATCGAACCCAGCGATAACCCACGCTATTCGGACCGCAACCGGCTCGACCGCGTCGTGCTGCCGAATGAACCGGAATGGCAGAAGGTGATGAACGGCGAGCACGTGCCGCCAGCACCCTCCACAAAGCCACGCGCTGCGACAATGCCTGCCGCCGAGAAGCCTGCCTGGGGGCAGGGAGCTGCCCCAGCACCGGCTGCGGCGACGCCAGCCTGGGGTGGCGCGTTGACTTCCGGTGCAACGCCTCACCAGGCACAGGCCGCAGCGCCCGCTGCGACACCGGCCGCGAAACCCGGCCCTGCCTGGCTTGCCAGCTGAGGCGAGCCGCATGACGGACGATGAGTGGCAGGCACAGGTGACGCGGGAAGCGGCGAAGGAGATCGGCGCATGGCTGGAAGCAAG
>JAPLOT010000350.1 GCA_026400595.1 Alphaproteobacteria bacterium
GCAAAGCTGCTGCATCACCTGCCCTGGAGCGCCGTCGCCGATCGCCTGCCGGACGCCTCGGAGAGGTTCTGGCTTGCCATCCGCGGCAATATCCAGAAGCTATCCGATTCAAACACTTGGGCGAAGATCATCACAAACGGAATCAACCCGGTCATCGCCCCCGATGACCGCACCTTCGTGAGCGCCGCGCGCAGTCTGCTGCCGGACGAACCCTGGGACGAGACAACCTGGAAACGGTGGACCGATGCCGTGAAGTCAGGGACGGACCGCAAGGGACGCGGTCTCTTCATGCCTCTGCGCCTGGCGCTCACCGGGCTGGACCACGGACCGGAACTCGCTCACATGCTGCCGCTGATCGGACGCGAGAAGGCGCTTGAGCGGCTCGCCTGATTGGAGGATGATCCCGTCATGATCCTCGTCGGCCAGTATGACTCTCCCTTCGTGCGCCGGGTGGCCGTGACGCTCCATCACTACCACATGCCCTTCACGCGCAACACCATGTCGGTCTTCGGCGACGCCAAGGCGATGCAGAAGATCAACCCGCTCATCCGGGTGCCGTCGCTCATCCTGGAGGGCGGCGAGACGCTGATCGACTCCGGGGCCATCATCGACGCCCTGGACGAGATGGCGGGCCCCGCCCGCGCCCTCACGCCCGCTCATGGACCGCAGCGGCGCAAGGTGCTGCAGGTGGCGGCCCTGGCCATGGGCACCTGCGACAAGGCCGTGAGCCTGTTCTTCGAGCGCTATTTCCATCCCGGCAAATCCCTGTCGAAGGACCATGAGCAGCGCTGCCTGTCGCAGATCGGCGCCGCCCTCGATCGCCTCGAACATGACTGTGGCGCGCCATGGTTTTTCGACAGTCACGTGTGCCAGGCCGACGTCTCGGTTGGCTGCATGATCGGCTATCTCAAGATCCGGGTGCCGGACACCTTTCCGGCCGCGAAGTTTCCCAAGCTGCATGCGCTGGCGCTGCATTGCGAGACCCGCGACGAGTTCGTCAAGGCGCGGCCTGCCGCCAACGAAAGCGTCCCCGCGCGCAGCTAGGCCGGAATCGGAATCTCCGCGGAAGGATCGGGCACCTTGTAGCCGCGCTGCACCGCCGGCCGCGCGGCGACTTCCAGGTACCAGCGCCTGACATGCTGAAAGCGCGACAGCTCGATGCGTTGCCATTCATGGCGGGCGATCCAGGGCCAGGTGGCCATATCGACGATGGAGTAATCGCCGCACATGAAGGACTGCCGGGCCAGAAGCCGGTCGAGAATGCCATAGATGCGGAGCGCCTCGGCCGAGAACCACGCCTCGGCGAAAGGTGCCTTGTCCGGATTGTATTTCAGGAAGTAGTGGGCCCGGCCCAGCATGGGTCCGACCGCCGACATCTGCCACATCAGCCACTCGTGGATCCTGATGCGGGTCTTTCGTTCTGCGGAATAGAACAGGCCCGTCTTCTCGCCCAGATACATCAGGATGGCACCGGATTCGAAGACACTGTCGCCGGTCTCGTGATCGACGATGGCAGGTATCTTGTTGTTGGGCGATATCTCGAGAAAGGACGGCTGAAACTGCTCGTCCTTGCCGATGTTGACGGGTCGGACCTTGTAGGCGAGGCCCATCTCCTCGAGCGCGATCGAAATCTTCTTGCCGTTGGGCGTATTCCAGGTGTGCAGGTCGATCATGGCAGCTTCAATCCTCCGGCATGCTTCATCCGGGCCTCGAGATCGAGGATCCGGTCGTAGACTGACGGCCCTGGCATCGAGACGCCACACAAGAAGAGGTGATCGCGCGCAGTCTGAAGCGATGGATCGGCAAAGGCTGAGAATACGCCCTTTCGGATCATGCCGGCTTCAGCGGCATTGGTCACGTAGGGCAGGCCCGGCACCAGGGGAGAGCGGGCGATCTCGACAAGGCCTTCCATGTCACGCGGCCGGTAGCGCCGGGCAAGCCCGACGCAGACGGCATCGATGGCGCAGACATCCGCCCTGCCCTCCCGGACAGCCGCCAGCGAGGCGAGATGACCGCCGCTCCAGACCACATTGCCGAAGAAGGATCCGGCGTGCGCCAGCGGCGCGAAGACGAGCTGCAGCGCCAGCATTCCGGACATCGAGTCAGGCGTGTTGACCGCGGCCGTGGCGCCGCGGAAGCTCTCGAGGACGGCGCCGTGCCGCGCAAAGACAATGCTGCGGTAGTTGGCCGCTTCGCAACCATCGACGCCGTAATGCGGCGTTGCGACCAGTGTCAGCCGGTTCCTGAACTCATGAGTGAAGGGATAGCCGCAGGTCTGGCTCAGGATCAGATCAGGGTCGCGCCAGAGGCTGGCATAGTCCTCGATCCGGGACAATTCACCCGCAACGCCGATATGCTGCGCAAGGCCATGCCACCAGGCATCGGTGGCATCGCGGACTTCGGGCCAGTCATACATGGGCAAGGAGGCAATCATGAGATGTCCCGGGCGAGTCTGGCGATGACGGCAGAGGTCTCGTTGGGCTGGACCCTGGCCTGGCGGATGAGATTGTCGAAATGCGCCGTCAGTTCACGGACATGGTCGGTCGAGGTGAAGACGAAGAACATCGACCCGACATAGAGCGCCGCGCGCTTCTGGCCGAAGACGGTGTAGGGCGCGGCATAGGTCTCGCGGGCGTCGAAGAGGAACCAGCGATAGGACGGATAGAGCTGGTCAACCTCGCTTGCCATGCGGTCAAGCTGGCGTCGCCGCTCGCGCAGCGGCAGTTCCCGCCAGAGACCTTCGCCGCGCGCGAAGAGTTCCAGAGACTGCCGCGACGAGCAGACCTCGATCTCGCTGGACGACTGGCGCAGATGCTCGACGCGGGCGCGCGCCGTGTCCGACATGGCCTCTGCCTGTTCCCGCGACAGCCGGGCGTTTTCGTAATGAAGGACAGCAGCAGTCTTCACCTGGTCGGGCAGGGTCGACGGCACGTAGCGGACCTTCGCGCCACGGGCCTCTTCGTGCCAGCGCCGGAGGTGATCGCTGGCCGGGTCGTCCGCACCCTGCGTCACCAATGGCTGCGAGACGATGTCGGCGGTGACTTGCGGCACTTCCGAAAGCCCGAGGAGCCAGTCCACCGAAGCCTGGTTCCGCGCCGCGATGGTGGCGATGGTCTCGGCTCTTGGCAGCCGCACATTCTGGGGTGACAGCAGTTGCGAAAGCGTCGAGCGGTCGAGCCCCGCCCGGGCGGCGAAGCGGGCGCGGGTCTCGCCTGTCCCGGCAATGAGCTCGGTCAGCCGGCGGCGAAAGACATCCACGGTGTCGCGCTTCTGCATGGCAGCTCTGTTTACAATTG
>JAPLOT010000073.1 GCA_026400595.1 Alphaproteobacteria bacterium
CGGCTGACGGCGGCTTTGGCCGCCATCCCCAACATCCCGTTCGACGATGTGCCTGACGGCAAGGATGAGACCGGCAATGTCGAGATGCGGCGCTGGGGAGAGAAGCCGGAGTTTGCCTTCGAACCGCGCCAGCACTTCGACATCGGCGAGTATCTGGGGCTGCTCGACTTCGAGAGCGCAGCGAAGATCGCCGGGGCGCGCTTCGCGGTCATGCGGGGGCAGCTGGCGCGGCTCGAGCGCGCCCTGGCCCAGTTCATGCTCGACTGGCAGACCGGCACCAATGGCTATACCGAGAACTACGTGCCCTATCTGGTGAACGACGCCGCCATGTTCGGCACGGCGCAGCTTCCGAAATTCGCCGAGGACCAGTTCCGCACCACCGATGGGCGCTGGCTCATTCCCACCGCCGAGGTCTCGCTCACCAACCTCGCGCGCGAGTCGGTGCTCGAGGAGAAGGACCTGCCGCTGCGGCTCACCGCCTACACGCCCTGCTTCCGTGCCGAGGCGGGCGCTGCCGGGCGCGACACGCGCGGCATGATCCGCCAGCATCAGTTCTCCAAGGTCGAGCTGGTCTCGATCACCACGCCCGAAACATCGCGCGAAGAGCTGGAGCGCATGACCTCCTGTGCCGAGAGCGTGCTGCAGCAGCTTGGCCTGCATTACCGCGTCATGCGGCTCTGCGCCGGCGACATGGGCTTCGGCAGCCGCATGACCTATGACCTCGAGGTGTGGCTCCCCGGCCAGAACGCCTTCCGCGAGATTTCCTCCTGTTCGGTCTGCGGCGATTTCCAGGCGCGCCGGATGGAGGCGCGCTACAAGCCGCTCGATGGCAAGGGCACCCGCTATGTCCATACGCTGAATGGGTCAGGTCTCGCGGTCGGCCGGACGCTGGTTGCCGTCCTCGAGAACTACCAGAACGCCGACGGCACTGTCACAATCCCGGAAGCCCTGCGCCCCTATATGGGCGGCGCAGAGAGAATCACGAGGCCCTGATGCGCATCCTTGTCACCAACGACGACGGCATTCACGCCCCCGGGCTTGAGGTGCTGGAAACCATCGCCCGGAACATCGCCGACGATGTCTGGGTCGTGGCGCCGGCGGAGGAAAACTCGGGAGCGGGGCACTCGCTCTCGCTCGCCGATCCCATTCGTTACCGGAAACTTGGCGAACGGCGCTTCGAGGTGGCTGGCACGCCGACAGACTGCGTGGTCATGGCGGTCCGCAAGATCCTGCCGGGCATGCCCGACCTCGTGCTGTCAGGCGTGAACCGCGGCCAGAACATCGCCGATGACGTCACCTATTCCAGCACCATCGCGGCGGCGATGGAGGGGACGCTGCTCGGCCTCAAGTCCATCGCGCTGTCGCAGGTGACGGGCATCCACGGCAACGGCTTCTCCTACGAGGTGGCGGCGCAGTATGGCACCGGCGTGGTGAAGAAGCTGATGGCCATGACTTTCGGCCCAGGCGTGCTGATGAACGTCAACTTTCCCGATTGCCGCCCCGATGAACTGCAGGGCGTGGAAGTAACGCGGCAGGGCAAGCGCGACGTGAACCTGCTCACCGTCGACGAACGCGTCGATGCGCGCGGCAACAACTACTACTGGCTTGGGTTCAAGCGCGAGCGCGGCAACCCTGCCATCGGCACCGATCTCTGGGCCGCCTTCAACAAGCGCATCTCGGTCACGCCGCTGCACCTCAATCTCACGCAGGTCGAGGCGATGGAGGCGGTACGCGCGGCACTCGAGACGCCGTGACCGCCGATCCCCGCAAGGTTGCCCTGATCATGGCCCTGCGAAACCAGGGCGTGCGCGACATGCGGGTTCTGGAAGCCATCGAGAAGGTGCCGCGCGAACTCTTCGTCGAGCAGCCCTTCCTCGATCAGGCCTATGCCGACCAGCCGCTGCCCATCGACTGCGGCCAGACCATCTCGCAGCCCTTCATTGTGGGCCTCATGACCGATCGCCTGCAGCTGGAAGAGCGCCACAAGGTGCTCGAGATCGGCACGGGCTCGGGCTATCAGACTGCCATTCTCGCCCAGCTCTGCCGCCGCGTCTTCACCATCGAGCGCTACCGCACGCTGTCCAGGCAGGCCGAGGAACGCTTCAGGGCGCTGAAGCTCAACAACATCACGCAGCTGGTGGCCGACGGCATGAAGGGCTGGCCCCAGCTTGCGCCCTTCGATCGCATCATCGTCACGGCTGCCGCAGCCCAGGAGGTGCCGCCTGCACTGCTCGAGCAGCTCGCCATCGGCGGCATCATGATCATTCCGCTGGAGGAGCGGCCCGGAAAGCAGGATCTCTATCGCATTACCCGAACGGCCAAGGGCTATGACCAGGAGCATCTTCTGCCGGTGCGCTTCGTGCCGCTTGTCGAGGGCTTGGCCCGTGAAATCTGATGCGGCTTGGCTCGCCGCAACCATATTCGTGATGAGCTTGGTGCAACAACGAAGGAGAAACCCGTGAATCTGCTCCGCTGTCTGGTTATCATGTGTCTGGCCCTCTCGGCCATCGGGCTGGCATCAGCGCAGGCGTCCGCGCGCGAAGTGCTGATCGGCAGCACCAGTTACGAGGCGCGGCCGATCCGCGACACGATCAATATCGGTGGCCGTGAAGGCCAGTTCCGTGGCCTGCGGTTCGATGTGCGCCAGAGCGATGTCGAAGTGCTGGAGTTCCGCGTCGTCTATGGCAATGGCTCCAGCGAAGACTTCAGGGTGCGCCAATTCTTCCGCGCGGGAACGTCCTCGCGCGTCTTCGATCTCATGGGGCGGCAGCGCGCCATCCGCCAGATCATCGTCACCTACGTGCCGTCCGGCCCTGCGCGCATCCAGTTCTACGGCGTGGAAGGTGGCGGGGGCGGCGGCGTCATTGCCAACTGGGAGCAGCTTGGCTGCAAGAGCGTGGGCTTCCTGATCGATCGCGATGTCATTCAGGTTGGCCGTCAGGACGGCCGCTTCCGGGCGCTGCGGCTGGAAGTCTCCGAGTCGCCGGTCGAGTTCTTCGACCTGCGCGTGGTCTTCGGCAATGGCGTCAAGCAGGACATCCGCGTCAGGGAGCTGATCCGGCCTGGCGAAAGAACGCGCCCGCTGGATCTCGTCGGCGACAATCGCGGCATCGCGCGGGTCGAGATGGTCTATCGCTCCATCGCCGGCTTCAAGGGCAAGGCCCGCGTCTGCGTCAGCGGGCTGAGCCGCTAGGGCTGTTCGAAATCGCGGACCGGCGCGATGTTGCGCGCCGTCTCGCGGATCGAGATGTAGATGGCGCAGGCGATCAGAATGCCGACGCCGACGAAGGTCCAGAGGTCGGGAAAGTCGCCGAAGAAGTACCAGCCGGCGGCCACCGCCATGATCATCTCCGTATAGGCCAGCGGTGCGAGGAGCGAGGCTTCGGCATGGTCATAGGCCTTGACGATCAGGTAGTGCCCGCCATTGGCGAAGAAGGAGAGCAGGGCGAAGAGCCCCCATTGTTCGAGACTCACCGGCTGCCACACGAAGATGACGGCGACGGACATGATCGCCGCTCCCATCAGGCTGGTGTAGAAGGTCGTCACCATGGCCGGCGCGCTGCCCGAGATGCGGCGGGTCAGCAGCATGTAGATGGCCAGCGACAGGCCGGCGGCAAGGGCCATGAAGACGCCGGGGTTCAGTTCCTGGAATCCCGGCCTGATGATGATCAGCGTGCCGATGAATCCGATGATCACGGCCATCCAGCGCCGGATGCCGACCTGCTCGCCCAGCACCAGCGGCGAGAGCATTGTCACGATCAGCGGCTGCACGAAGAAGATCGACAGGCAGTCGGCGATCGGCAGATAGGTCAGGCCCCAGAAGAAGAAGCCGGTAGCGGCAATGAGGAAGCTGGCGCGCAGGGCATGCATCGCCGGCATGTTGGGGACGAGGCCCCGCGCGCCGGCGAGGCTCAGCGCGAAGGGCAATGTCATCAGCGTGCCGAAGAAGAGCCGCGCCCAGACGATCTGCAGGATCGGCACGCCCTGCTGGCCGAGGAACTTGGCCACCACGTCGAGGAAGGGCAGGATGGCCATGGCCGAGAGCATCAGGCCGATGCCGATCAGCGGTTGCGAGGTCCTCGACGTCATGGCCGGGCTTTAGCGGTGCCCGCGCTGCGGCGCTAGGCCCTCAGCCTTGCGTTCTCGGCATCCCAGATCGACTCCGCGATGATGCGGGCCCTGCGCTTCTCGGTGAAGACCATGACGTCGAACTCCGTGCCCTCGGCCGCCAGCTTCGGATCGACATAGGCGAAGGCCAGCGACTTGCCGACCTTGTGGCCGAAGGCGCCGGAAGTGGTGACGCCCACCACCTTTTCGCCGTGATAGACCGGCTCGTTGCCCATGCAGTCGGAGTCGGTGTTGTCGACCTCCATGTAGACCAGCTTCATGCGTGGGCCACGCTGCTTGTTCACCAGTGTCGGCGCCTTGCCGATGAAGTCCGGCTTGTCGAGGCGCAGGAAACGCTCCATCGAAGCCTCGATCATGTCGATCTCGGTGGTGAGCTCCGAGCCCCAGCCGCGGTAGGATTTCTCCATGCGGAGCGAGTTCATCGCATAGGTGCCGAAGAGCCGGATGCCGAAGGACTTGCCCGCCGCCATCAGCGCATCATAGACCGCGGGCATATGCGCCATCGGCACATGCAGCTCCCAGCCCAGTTCGCCCACATAGTTGACGCGCAGCAGGCGCACGCCGGGAACGCCGGCGACGGTGGCTTCCTTGCCGGTCAGCCAGCGGAAGCTCGGGTTGGAGAGATCGGTATCGGTGCATTGGCTCAGCACGTCGCGCGCCTTGGGGCCGGCCAGAACCAGCACGCCATAGGCGTCGGTGATGTCGGTGATGGTCACATCCTCGCCGTCGTGCTTGCGCCAGTTCAGCTGGTCAAGGTCATGCAGCTGCGCCACCGCGGCCGACAGCACGTAGAAATGCTCCGGCCCCAGCCGCGTGACGGTGATCTCGGATTCGATGAAACCATTGGCATTCAGCAGATGGCCAAGGATGATTCCGCCGTCCTTGGCCGGAATCTTGTTGGCGCAGATGCGTTCGAGAAAGGCATGGGCATCCTTGCCCTTCACGTCGTACTTGGAGAAGGTCGAGAGGTCCATCAAGCCTACGCTCTCGCGCACGGCCAGCGCTTCTGCCTTCACCGCGTCCCACCAGTTTGAGCGGCGGAAGGAGTATGCCTCGCCCTTGCCGCTCCTGTCGTACCAGCGGGGCCGCTCCCAGCCGAAAATCTGTGCGAACTGCGCACCCTCGGCCTTCAGCTTGTCGTAGAGCGCGGACTTGCGCAGGCCGCGGCCCACTTCATGCTGCTCGGCGGGTTTGTAGCAGTAGTACATGTGATGGTAGTCGGCGACCGAGACTTCGGCCGTGTAGTCCTTCGTCGCCCAGTTGCCGAAGCGCCGCGGATCGAATTCGCGCATGTTGATCTCGGACTGGCCATGCACCATCCATTGCGCCAGGTACTTGCCGGCGCCGCCGCCCTGGCAGATGCCGATCGAGGCGCCGCAATGCATCCAGTAGTTCTTCGGACCGGGGGCTGGTCCTGAGAGATAGGTGCCGTCCGGCGTATGGGTGATGGCGCCCGAGACGATGGACTTGATGCCGGTCTGTCCGAAGAGCGGCAGGCGTTCGGTGGCCTTCTCCAGCCAGGGCATGAGGCGGTCGAGCTCGGGGGCCTCCAGCTCGCTCTCGTAGTCCCAGCGCGGCGGCTTGCCCTCCCAGCAGACATGCGCGGTGGCCGTTTCGTAGGGGCCGACCAGCACGCCGTTGGTTTCCTCGCGCAGGTAGGCGTGGGCGTAGGGATCGCGCACCACCGGAAGTTCCGGCTTGAGGTCGATCAGCTCCTTCAGCGGCTCGGTGATGACGTAGTGATGCAGCATGTTGGCGATGGGCACGTTGTGCCCGGTCCAGGCGCCCACCACGTCGCAATAGGAGCCGGCGGAATTCACCACGTGTTCGCAGTCGATGTTGCCCTGTTCGGTGAAGACGCGCCACTCGCCATTGGGCAGCAGCTTGATGTCGGTCACGCGGTTGCGGCGGTAGATCTCGGCGCCCAGCTTGCGGGCACCCGCCGCCATGGCATTGGTGATGTCGGCCGGCGCCACATGCCCGTCATGCACGGTGCGGAAGGCGGCCTTGATGCCGAAGGTCTCGAGATAGGGATGGTACTTGGGGATATCGGAGGGTCCGATGATCTCGCACTCGTATCCGGCCAGCCGCGAGATGCCGTAGACATATTTCAGCCAGTTCACCTCCTCGTCGGTGGTGGCCAGCCGCAGGCCGCCGCAGCCGTGCCACGACACCGCATGGCCGGTCAGCGCCTCGAGCTGGGAATAGAGCTGGGTGCCATAGACATGCACCTTGGTCATGTTGAGCGAGCCGTTGAAATGCGGACACTGGCCCGCCGCATGCCAGGTGGAGCCCGAGGTCAGTTCGCCCTTCTCGATCAGGACGATGTCGGTCCAGCCTTCCAGCGCCAGGTGATAGAGCAGGCCCACGCCCATGACTCCGCCACCGACGATGACGACGCGCGCATGTGATTTCATGTAACTCTCCAGAAAGATTGGCCGAAGCTAGCCCGGCGGCCCGCGGAGGGGCAAGTTCCAGTCAATCCTCTTCACCAGTCCAGCGGCGTTTACAAGGGCAAAAACCCATGCGCGTGGTGAGCGCCGCTCACGCACCGCCATTCATGCTGGGTTCAGCCGGGTGGGCCGAGAAGGGTTCATCGATGGAGGTTGCCATGAGACATGTTGCGCTTGCCCTTGCCCTGCTGCCGGTCCTTGCCGCTCCGGCCCTGGCCACGTCCGGTCCGGGCTGTCTCGTCGTGGTGAATGTCGCCGGGGATGACGGGCTGAACCTGCGGTCGCGGCCCTCGGCCGGCTCGGACATCGTCGACGTTCTGGTGCCCGGTCAGCACGGCATCATACATCTGGACGCCCCCTGCGAACCGCCGCACCGCGCCTGGGCCAGCCGCTGGTGTCCGGTCACGCATTACAATGGCGATGACGTCACCAGGGGCTGGGTCAAGGCCCGCTACGTGCGCGACAGCGACTGTCCTTGATCATGGGCAGAGCGGCGGCGTCAGGCCGATGCCGGTGAGGCCATGGCAGATCCCGGTGACGACCACGTCGCGCTCGCCCCACAAGACGAAGCCCAGGACCAGCGGCACGATGAAGCCGCTGGCCATGTAGTAGAGAAGATTGCGGATGCTGTCGGCCGCCCAGAATCCCGCATCGTCCCATTCCGCGCCGATCACATGCCTTTCGAACTGGTAGTTGTCGCGGCTCAGCGTATTGAGCGGTTCGCGCAGGCCCAGGTCTTCGGCATACATGGTGGCATGGGCGCGCCAGTAATGCGCCACGATGCCCAGCAGGGTTCCCGCCACGCAACCGGCAAAGACAAAGCTGAGATAGGCGTAGTCGGTCATGCCACGGAACATGCCGGAGGCTGCTTACTCAGGGCTTAACGGCCTCGTAGAGCATCAGACCCGCGGCAATCGCCACATTGAGCGAATCGGGGCCGCCCTTCATCGGGATGCGCACCAGCGTCGCGCAGGCCGCCGCCACCTCCGGTGACAGGCCCTTGCCCTCGCTGCCCAGCACGATCAGCGTCGGGCTGCCATAGGCCCTGCGGTAGTCGGTGCTGCCGTTCAGATGCGTTCCGGCGACCTCGCCCGGCCAGGACTTGCAGGTGGAAATCAGTTCGGCCGCGGTCATGCGGATCAGCGGAACGCCGAAGATCGAGCCCATGGTGGCCCGCACGCAGTCGGGGCCGAAGGGATCGCAGCTCTGGCCGGCGAGGATGATGCCGCGTGCGCCTACCGCATCGGCGGTTCGTATGATGGTTCCAAGGTTGCCGGGATCGCGCAGATCTTCAAGGGCAAGCCAGGTGCCGTTCGGCGTCACATCGCGGGACCAGCGCTGCCTGAACACGGCGACGATGGGACTGGCGTTCTTCTGGGCGCTCAGACTGGCCATGACGCGTTCGTCGGCGAGCAGTTGCCGCGCCTTTCCCCAGTGCGACTGTGCCTCCAGCGACACCAACGTCTCGGGCTCCCATCCTTCGCGGCGGGCGCGCTCCAGCACCTTTTCGCCCTCGGCCATGAAGAGGCCGGTTTCCTGGCGGTGTTTCTTCTCGGCCAGCGAACGGATCAGCCTGACCGCCGGATTCTGCGGCGAGCTGATGACCAGGTCGCTCATGGCGCGGCTTCGGGCGCGAAGGCGTTGGCACGTGCCAGCGCCTCGGCACGTTCCGCCTCGGTCATCTTCTCGGCAAGCGTATCGAGCTCGATGTCGTTGCGCCCGCCGCGTGCGGCCAGGATGTTCCACTTCTGCGCCTCGACCGGATCGCGCGTGACCGCCATGCCGAAGGCATAGAGCCTCGCCACCCGGTTCTGCGCGATGACATTGCCGCGCCGGGCCGACAGCAGAAGCCATTGCGAGCCGATCTTGATGTCCTGCTTCACGCCCTCGCCGCGCATCACCAGGACGCCATAGTCGAGCATGGCATCGGCGTCGCCCGCCTGGGCGGCTTCGCCCACCAGCTTGCCGGCGGTCACCAGGTTCTTCTCCACCCCGCGGCCGTCGAGATAGAGCAGGCCCAGTTGATAGCGGGCGGCGGCATGCTTCTGCTCGGCGGCGCGGCGGAACCAGTCCGCAGCCAGCGTGTAGTCCGGCGGATTGCCGAAGGCCCCCGTGCTGAGGAGTCCCATGTTGAACTGGGCCTCGGCATCGCCGGCATCCGCGGCCTGCCGAAGCAGGCTGCTGCCGGTCTCGTAGTTCACCGCGCCCAGCGAGCCGTTCAGATAGACCAATGCCATGGCCGTGGTGGCCTGGGCATTGCCGGCCTTGGACGCCTTCTCGTACCATGACATGGCGGTCTCGAGGTTCTGCATCACCGCCGCACCTCTGCGATAGAGATCGCCCAGCAGCTTCATGGCGCGGGGATCGCCGCTCGCGGCCAGGGGCTCCGCCGTCTTCAGGGCGAGCGCGTCGTTTCCCGCCTTGTAGGCCGACAGCGCGTCGTCGATCGGCGCGGCCCATGCGGATGACGAGAGCAGCCAGGCGGCAAGAAGGATGCGTGCGGTTTTCATCGGCCCTTGAGATGCTGCATCAGTTCGGACACGGCGCGGCGGGCTTCGCTTTCGCTGTCCCACATCGCATCGGCGGGGCGGATAAAGTCTGGTTTCTGCGGCAGCAATGTGTCGAGGTCCTGGCCGGTGCAGGGCATGAAGGCGACGCAGGGAATGCTGAGGAACTCCGCGCACCATTTCACGATGGGCTCTCCGCCGATGGTCGGACCCTTCTGGTCGAGCGCCACATAATCGGCGCCGGCCTCGGCGGCTTCCATCGCGAAATGGCGGGAGTGGCCGGCGAATGCCCCGACGATGCGGTCCTTGGCCATCGACGATCTGATCCCGGCGATGTCGACGCCCTCGGCGCGGGCATCGATCTGAACCCCGTCGCAGCCGGCATACATGGCTTCCCGAGCTTCGCCATCGAGCAGCACGGCGACACCAAGGGCCTGGGCCACGGGAGTCAGATCCCGCGCAAGGCCGGGCGGAACCAGGAGGCTTGCCACATCGCCCGCCGCGCAGGCGGCCTTCAGGCAGGTGCTGGCAAGCTCCAGTGGGATGGCGGGCGCGGCAAGGAAGAGGCGTGGCAGGGTCATGTCGATTCGAACTCCGCGCCCCTTCAATCAGACTTGTCCCTGCAAGGCAAATGGCCACCTCCCGACGTCGCTGGATTCCGGGGCAGGTCCGATGCTAGATTGCGCAATGACGTGGCGTCGACGGGTCGCAACACTCGGCATTCCGACAAACCCTGAACCACGCAGGCTGGCCGCACCGTCTGGCAATTGCATGCAAACCGACACAGGAGGCCGTCCATGACATCTGGAGCTCAGTTCTTCCGCCTCGGTTCGGTTGCTGCGCTTGCGATGCTTTTTGCGCTGCCCGCGGCTTCGGCTCAAGCGGCCTGCCCCATCGGCAAGACCGTTGCGGCGTCACGGCAGGTGCTGCAATGCCCGCAAGGCCTGACGCTCACGCTCGAGGCCGGTGCGGCGCTGACGCTGAGCGACAGCGACGGGAACGGCGCGCCCGAACGGGCGCAGCTGGAAGGCAAGGCGATTCTGATCGAAAGCCCGGAGGGTGGAGCGGCAGCGGCCTTCGAGGTCGTGACCCCCCAGGCCATCGCGGCGGTGCGCGGAACACGCTGGGCCGTCGATGCGCAGGATGGAAAGACGTCCGTCTTCGTCGTCCGGGGACGCGTCGACGTGCGACGCGTGGATGGGGACGCCGGAGTCATGCTCGCCCCCGGTGAAGGAGTCGATGTCGACGATGGTGCCGGTCCCCTCGAAGTGCGCCGCTGGCCCGCCGCCCGCGTCGACGC
>JAPLOT010000392.1 GCA_026400595.1 Alphaproteobacteria bacterium
CCCATGAGTTCCGTCTGCACGGCCTGGAGCTCGCTCCGGTGGTTGAAGGTGACAAAGGGCGGAAAGCCGGCATTGGCGGGATACTTGTCCGGCTCGTCGGAGACCACCGCGATCCGCTCGACCCCGATGGCCCGCATCTGCTGCGCGATCTGCGGCACGGTAAGGCCGCCGTCATTGCGCTGGCCGCCGGTCATCGCCACCGCGTCGTTGAACAGGATCTTGTAGGTGATGTTGACGCCGGAACCGACCGCGTGGCGAATCGCCATCAGCCCGGAATGGTTGTAGGTGCCGTCGCCCATGTTCTGGAAAACGTGGCCGCGTGTCGAGAAGGGCGCCTCGCCCACCCAGTTGGCGCCTTCGCCGCCCATGTGGGTGGCGCCTTCCGTCTTGCGCCCTGGCATGAACTGCGCGAGCCAGTGGCAACCGATGCCGGCATAGCCCCGCGCGCCGTCGGGCAGCACGGTGGAGGAATTGTGCGGGCAACCGGCGCAGAAATAGGGAACGCGGGCCACGAGATCGGCCTGATTGCGGGCTGACGACGCGGATTGCAGGGCCGACGCGCAGGCGGTCACCGCCCGGTCGCGGATGCGGTCGGCAATGGCGCGGGCGATCTGGTTCGGCTCCAGCACGCCGAAGGGCGCAAACAGAAGACGACCGCTCTCGTCGGCCTTGCCGATGACGGCGGGGCGCTTTTCCTCCGCATACAGAATGTCGCGGAGCTGCGCCTCGATCAGCGACCGCTTTTCCTCGACCACCATCACGGTGTCCAGACCTTTTGCGAAGCGCCTGACGGTCTCCGGCTCGAGCGGCCAGACCATGCCGATCTTGAGCAGCCGGATGCCGAGCTTCGCCGCCTGCGCCTCGTCGATGCCGAGATCGTCCAGCGCCTGGCGCACGTCGAGATAGGCCTTGCCGGCGGCCACGATGCCGAGCTTCGGCGCCCTGCCCCCCTGCATCACGATGCGGTCGATGGCATTGGCGCGGGCAAAGGCCTTCACCGCCGGGATCTTGCGGGCATGCAGGCGCTCTTCCTGCGGCACGCGATCATCGTTCGGGCGGATGGACAGGCCATCGGGCGGCAGCGTGAAGTCCTTCGGCGGAACGGTGGCGCCGCGTTCCGGACCAGCTTCGATCATGGCGGACGATTCCACCGTATCGTGCACGCATTTGAGTCCGACCCAGACGCCGGCATAGCGCGACATGGCGAAACCGATCAGGCCGTAGTCGATGATCTCCTGCACGCCTGCGGGGCTCAGCACAGGGATCATGGCGTCGCTGAGGGCCACGTCGCTGGCATGGACGACAGTGGAGGATTCGCCCGAATGATCGTCACCCGCGATGGCCAGCACGCCGCCATGGGGCGAGGTGCCCGCCATGTTGGCATGCCGGAAGACATCGCCCGACCGGTCGACGCCCGGGCCCTTGCCGTACCAGACGGCAAAGACGCCATCGAACCTGCCCTCGCCCCGCATCTCGGCCTGCTGCGTGCCCCAGACGGCGGTGGCCGCGAGGTCCTCGTTGAGGCCCGGCAGGAA
>JAPLOT010000467.1 GCA_026400595.1 Alphaproteobacteria bacterium
TTGTAGCCGAAGCGGGCCGTGACGGCATTCGACATGTAGTCGCCGCTGAACCAGCCGTTGTAGAAGAGGCCGATCTCCATGTCATAGTCGATGAGGTAGCGCGTGCCGGCGCTCACCAGCACCGCATCGCGCGACACGTCGGAGCCGATCACCGTGAAGGACGCGCCCGGCGGCCCATCGGCGAAGTCCATCTTCACGCTCTGATGCGTGTCGCCGAACTCATGCGACCAGGCCACCGAAAGCTCGGGCAGGAACGTGCCCGATCCGAGAGCCACTTCGCCATCCAGCCTGAGGCCCAGCACCGAGGCAAAGGACTCGGCATCCGAGTCATGCACGCTCAGCGCCGCGCCGGTGCCGTCGGGATCCTCCTCGGTGAAGCCGTCCAGATTGGCGCGGGCGAGCGTCACGCCGGCATAGGGCGTGAGGTTCAGGCCGGAGGAAATATCGAAGCGGTAGCCGGCCTCGCCGTAGAAGGAGAAGACATCTGACGAAGGATCGCCCGACAGGCGGCCCGACACCAGGTCCGGGATGTAGATGTCGCGCGCGCTGTCGCCGTCATAGTTGCCATAGGCCAGCACGCCGCGGGCATAGGCCACGCTGTTGTCGTAACCGCCATAGGCCGCAAGCTGGATGCCGTGTCGAAGTCGCCGTTCGAGTCGAAATAGCCGCCGGCGATGCCGAGGAACCAGCTTTCGGTGAAGCTGTAGTCGGCCCCGAAGATCACGCCATATTGCGACTCGTCGAAGCCCGGCGCCTCGCTGTCGCCATCGAGCTCGTTCCACGATCCGAAGCCGCGCACCCAGACCTGCACTTTCTCGCGATCGAAGCAGCCGGAGCTTGCCATCGGTTCCTCGGATGGCGCATCGGCCACGGGAACCGCAGAGGTGCCGTCGCCCAGCGCAGCGCTGGTCCCGCCGTCGATGTCGAAGGGCGAGGATGCGCCGGAACACTCCATGCGCTCGCCCACGATGCGGTTGATGGTGCGGGTCGACCACAGTACGGATTGCAGGTGCTGCGGATATTCTGCCCCCGACAGCTGGTCGAGGAAGAGCGGATAGCCCTCCCGGCCCAGGGGGAAGATGTTGCTGAGGAGGCCGGCGAATTCCGGATTGTCGCCGGGATTTTCGAGGACCTCCTCGTAGACCTCCTCGATGGCGCCCGCCACGGCGCGCTGGTTCCGGGTGCCGCCCTCGCCAAGCGCCTCGTCGAAGGCGACGCGGGTGAACCTCAGGTCGATGGTCGTATTTCCATCCGCGTCACCCGCGCCATTCACGAAGGACTCGATCTGAAAGAGCGGCGAGTTGCTGCGCGCATTGGCGTTTCCTCGCCGTATAGCCCAGCCTTGAACAGCGCCAGCACGTCGCCTTCGATCACGGCCTCGTCGGCGAAGATCTGCGGGACGCCGTCGACAAGCGGATTGTCTGTCAGCTCCAGCCCGAGCACGCCGCCGGCATCCTGCCTGAAGCTGCGCACATTGGCCTTGGACGGGCCCTCTTCCGCGTTCTGCACCATCATGAATGTGCCGGTGCCGAGGATGTTGAGGCTGCCCTGCGCAGCCCCGGGATTGATGATGCCGTCAAAGACCGTGAAGCCGTCCGAGACGTCGATCTTGGTTCCTGCGTCGCCGTTCAGCACAATATTGCCGAAAATGTATCCGTAGCGGCTGGTAAGCGCCTCGATCTGCTGCCGTGTGTCGGGTGCGAGATATTCGGCACCGGCCAGATGGCCCTTGCCGTCGGAATTGTTGCCGGTGAGATCGAGTAACACCGGTCCGGTGAGACTGCCGAAGTTGAAGGCCGTGCCGCGCTTGATGACCTCGCCAGAGACAGGTGTCACTGATTTGAAGTTTGGTGTCGCCACTGCGATGCCGGCGAAAACCGCTCCACCATCATTGGTGAACGTGAAGGGATTGCCGGTATCACTGGTCCCCTGGGCCATCACGCCATTGGCCCGCGCCTGGTTGGATACGCTCCCGATCGTCTCCGCAAAGGCCGAGATCAATCCCGAGTTGGTCACCTCCGCATCGATTGGCCCAAACGATGCAAGGCTGAGACCAGTGGCACTTGCCGAAGCGTATGTTGCGCTGGCAAAGGCCGTTGCAAGAATATCGCCGCTGTTCGAGGCCCTGCCTGTGATCTCTCTGGCCCTCACCAGCATGCCGACGGCGTTGGCCCGCGCCTGGGAGGATGCGACGGCCTCTGCGAACACGGACATGCTGTTTGCATTGGAGACGACCAGAGTGACCGCATACTCGCTGTTCACGGTGTA
>JAPLOT010000122.1 GCA_026400595.1 Alphaproteobacteria bacterium
ACGCCGGCGTTCCGCCCCCACGCATCCGATGGCGCAGCCGCGGTCCGTGAGCCGTTGGTCGGCGTTGTCGGCCCGAAGGGTGAGGCGATATTCGGCCCGCGAGGTGAACATGCGATAGGGCTCGCTCACGCCGCGGGTCACGAGATCATCGATCATGACTCCCGCATAGGCCTGGCCGCGATCCAGTATGACCGGGTCATGACCGCCGGCCTGGCGCGCCGCATTGGCGCCGGCCAGCAGTCCCTGGGCCGCCGCCTCTTCATAGCCGGTGGTCCCGTTGATCTGGCCTGCGAGGAAGAGCCCCGGAATCCGCTTGCACTCCAGGCTGTGGGTGAGCTCGCGCGGGTCCACATGGTCATACTCGATGGCATAGCCCCAGCGCAGGACCCTGACCCTGGCCAGGCCCGGAATGCTGCGGAGGAAGGCCTCCTGCACATCCTCGGGCAGGGACGTGGAAATGCCGTTGGGATAGACGGTCGGATCGTCCAGCCCCTCCGGCTCGAGGAAGATCTGGTGCGAAGACCGGTCACGGAAACGGTGGATCTTGTCTTCGACGGAGGGGCAGTAGCGCGGGCCCACGCCCTGGATCTGGCCCGAAAACAGCGGCGAGCGGGCAATGTTGCGGGCGATGATGTCGTGGGTTTCCGCCGTGGTGTGGGTAATGAAGCAGGACACCTGCGGTGTGGTGATTGCCGAGGTCATCATCGAGAAGGGCACCGGATCCGCGTCGCCACGCTGTTCCTCGAGCACACCCCAATCGATGCTGCGGCCATCGAGCCGCGCCGGCGTGCCCGTCTTGAGCCGCGCCAGAGCCAGCCCGGCGGCAGCGAGCTGCGCGGAGAAACCATGTGACGGCTTCTCGCCGAAGCGGCCTGCGGGCGTGGTTTTCTCGCCCAGATGGATCAGGCCATTGAGAAAGGTTCCCGTGGTAAGCACGGCGGCGGCGCAGGCAAGGGCCCGGCCATCTTCGGTGGTGATCGCTGAGAGCCGGCCATTCTTCAGCGTGTAGCCAAGCGCCGCTCCTTCGATCACCGTGAGGTTGGGCTGCTGGCGAATTTCATCCTGCATCGCCGCGCGGTAGAGACTGCGATCCGCCTGTGCCCGCGGCCCGCGAACGGCCGGTCCGCGGGAGCGATTGAGCAGGCGAAACTGAATGCCGGCGCGATCGGCGACGCGGCCCATCAGGCCATCCAGGGCGTCGACCTCACGCACCAGGTGACCTTTGCCCAGTCCACCAATGGCCGGATTGCAGGACATCTCCCCAACCGTGGCGAATGCATGCGTGAGCAAGGCGGTGCGGGCGCCAAGCCGCGCTGCTGCTGCTGCCGCCTCCACGCCGGCATGCCCGCCGCCCACCACGATCACATCGAAAGAGGTTTCCATGGCGCCTCCTTAGGTCAGACGCGCGGTTGCGTCAAAGCCATCACGCGTTTCACGTGAAACAGCGTTTACTTCCCGATGCAGAAACGGCTGAAGATGTCGTCGAGCCAATCCTCGACATCGATGCGCCCGGTCAGCCGCGCCAGTGCCGTGGCCGCGCCGCGCAGATCGGCGGAGACAAGTTCCAGCGCACCGATGGGCTGACTGAGCGCATCGTTAAGGAACCGAATCGACTCTTCCACGGCCTGGATCTGCCGTTCACGGACAATCACGGCGGCCTCGCCTAGCCCTACCCTTGCCTTCACGAAGGCGGACAAGCGCTCCACGAAAGCCGCCATGCCTTCGCCGCTCAGCGTCGAGATCTGATTCGACTCGCCACCATCGGTAGGGCCAAGCCCCAGATCGCTCTTCGTCTCAACAACAATGTCCGGCCTGACGCCTTCGGCGACAACATCGCTTCCCGCGACATCGCGCGACCACAGCCATACAACGAGATCTGCCTCGCCGGCGAAACGCCGTGTGCGGGCCATGCCTTGCCGCTCGATGTCATCGGCTGAACCGTCGCGAAGTCCCGCCGTATCTGTCAGCACCACCGGCACGCCATCAAGGTCGAGCAGGACCTCGATCGAGTCACGCGTTGTACCGGCCAGGGGCGAGACGATCGCCACATCGCGCTGCGCCAGCGCATTCAGCAGGCTCGACTTGCCGGTATTGGGCGCGCCTGCAAACACCACGCGCAGGCCACGCCGCAAGGACTCGGCCCTGCCCGCCCGGGCGACCGCGCGTTGCATGTCGTCAATCAGGGCCTGCGCGTCGTTCCGCCAAGCCTGATCCGCCACGCCGGCCACATCGCCCTCTTCCGAAAATTCAACCACGGCATCCACCGCCGCAAGCGCCGCGATCAACCTGCTCCGCCACGTTTCGATGATCGCACTCGATCCGCCAAGAAATTGCTGCATGGCCTGGCGCCGCTGGGCCTCGGTCCGCGCCGCGAGCAGGTCGGAAAGTCCTTCGGCTTCCACCAGATCGAGTTTGCCATTGATGAAGCCGCGACGAGTGAACTCTCCAGGTTCGGCCAGTCGAACGCCATCGAAACCGGTGAGCACCCGAAAGAGATGGGATGCAACAGCCTCACTGCCATGAATGTGGAACTCGGCCATGTCTTCACCGGTGGCCGTTGCCGGACCCGGAAGCCAGATCACGCCGGCCTTGTCGATCGCTTCGCCGCCGTCAGGAGATCGCAAGGTGCGGGCCGCGAAATGCCGCGGCGGCGGGCAGGATCCGGCCAGCACCGCGACGATGGACTGCGCCGCAGGGCCGCTGATGCGAAGAACCGCAATCGCGGCGCGGCCTGCTCCGCTCGACAAGGCAAAAATCGTCTCCCGGCCCGTCATTCCGCCACCGAATCAATTGCCGGCAGCCCAAACGGCCGGCGGTCACGCATTCATCGAGTCGAAGAAATCGCTGTTGGTCTTGGTCTGGCGCAGCTTGTCGAGCAGGAACTCGATGGCATCGACCGTACCCATCGGATTGAGGATGCGGCGCAGGACATAGGTCTTCTTCAGCATGTCCGGACGGACCAGCAGTTCTTCCTTGCGGGTGCCGGACCGCAGGATGTCGATAGCCGGGAAGACGCGCTTGTCGGCAACCTTGCGGTCGAGGATGATTTCCGAGTTGCCGGTGCCCTTGAACTCCTCGAAGATCACCTCGTCCATGCGGCTGCCGGTATCGATCAGGGCCGTGGCGATGATGGTCAGCGATCCACCTTCCTCGATATTGCGGGCCGCACCGAAGAAGCGCTTCGGCCGCTGCAGCGCATTGGCGTCCACACCGCCGGTCAGAACCTTGCCGGACGACGGTACAACCGTATTATAGGCTCGTCCCAGGCGGGTGATGGAATCCAGAAGTATGACCACGTCACGCCCATGTTCCACCAGGCGCTTGGCCTTCTCGATCACCATCTCCGCCACCTGGACGTGGCGCGCCGCCGGTTCATCGAAGGTGGAGCTGATGACCTCGCCCTTCACCGACCGCTGCATGTCGGTCACTTCCTCCGGGCGCTCGTCGATGAGCAGCACGATGAGGTAGCACTCGGGATGATTCGCGGTAATGGAATGGGCAATGTTCTGGAGCAGCACGGTCTTGCCGGTACGCGGCGGTGCCACGATCAGGCCGCGCTGGCCCTTGCCGAGCGGTGCCACGATATCAATGACGCGCGAGGAGTAGTCCTTCCGGGTCGGATCGCCGGTCTCCATCTCGAAGCGCTGATCGGGGTAAAGCGGCGTGAGATTGTCGAAGTGCACCTTGTGGCGCGCCTTCTCGGGATCTTCGAAGTTGATGGTATTGACCTTCACCAGGGCAAAGTAGCGCTCGCCCTCCTTGGGGCTGCGAATCTGGCCTTCGACGGTATCGCCTGTACGCAGCGTGAATTTGCGGATCTGGCTGGGACTGACGTAGATGTCATCGGGTCCTGCGAGGTAGTTCGCGTCGGGCGAGCGGAGGAAGCCGAAGCCATCCTGCAGCACTTCGACCACACCCTCGCCGATGATCTCGACATCACGGGCTGCGAGATTCTTGAGAATGCTGAAGAAGAGCTCCTGCTTGCGGAGCGCGCTGGCGTTCTCCACCTGCAACTCCTCGGCAATGCTCACAAGTTCCGCAGGAGTCCTCTGCTTGAGGTCCTGAAGCTTGACTTCCTTCAATTCGGCAATGTTCAACATATGATCAGACTTTTTACAATTTCAGGGGGAAAACACCGCGCCGGCAGGGCTTGAAGCCCGATCAACAGCTGCGGTGAAGACAGGTGGGACCCGTTCTATAGCAACAGTCGAGGATGACGCCAACCGAAAACTCAAACGGGCTTGAAGACGACCAGAATCACGATGACGATCAGCAGAAGCGTCGGCACTTCGTTCAGAACGCGGAAGTAGACTCCCGAGTTGACGCGCTGGTCGCGCGCGAAGAGACCGGCATGCCGCTCGAGCAATCCATGGACGCCGCTGAGGATGACAACGGCCAGAAGCTTAAGCCACAGCCAGTAAACGCCAGGCGCAAACCATTCGCCCGCAAAGCCGAGCCATAGCCCGAAGATCCACGTGACCACCATGGCTGGACGCATGATGGCTTTCAGCAGCCGCCGCTCCATGATCTTGAACTGCTCGGAAACCGGCGACCCGACAGCAGCATCGGCATGGTAGACCATCAGCCGCGGCAGATAGAAGAGTCCGGCCATCCATGAAAACACGGCGAGGAGATGTACGACCTTCAGCCAGAGATAGCCGTCACTCACCTCGCACTCCCTTGTCCCAGTCCCGCACGGCGGTCACCACCTCCGTGATGATACCTGGGTCCGTTCCTTGCCGGATACCGTGGCCAAGGTTGAAGATATGACGACTCATGGGTATGGCCTCAAGCACTGCGCGCGTTTCGGCCCGAACTGTCCGGGGATCACACTGCAAGGCCACGGGATCCAGATTGCCCTGCAAGGCCGTCGCTTGTCCGACATTCTCCGCTGCCCAACGCATCGGCAGTTCGGATTCCAGCCCGATTGCATTCGCACCTGTCCGAATCGCGAGTTCAGGCTGTCGCACACCGAAACCGCGGCCAAGCACGATCACAGGTACTTCAGGATGCCGCTTCTTTAGCGCCGCAACCATCCTGCACAAAGGATCGACCACGAAGGCATCACCGGCACGACCCGGCAATTCGCCTGCCCAGGAATCGAAAATCTGGACGGCTTGCGCCCCCGCCTCAATCTGTAGCGAGAGATATTCCACCGATTCCTGCACCAGCCGATCGATAAGCGCGCTGAACCAAGGTTCACTGCCCAGCGCCGCACGTTTCGCATTCGCACGGTCCGATGTACCACCCTCAACCATATAGCTCGCGACTGTCCATGGACCGCCGCAAAAACCGATCAATCCGATCGACGCGCTCAAGTCCTTCCGCAGCAGGCTCACGGTCTCGCAGACCTTGGCTACCTCGGTCGACGAGGACAGGGGTTTGAGACGACCAACCTCCGCAGCATTGCCTACCTTTTCAAGGATAGGACCCTCGCCTTCTGCAAAGCGAACACCCAGTCCCATGGCCTGAGGCACAACGAGAATATCGGCAAACAGGATGGCCGCATCGAGATCATAGCGGCGCAGAGGCTGCAAAGTGACCTCGGCGGCCAGCCGGGGCGTATAGCAGAGATCTAGAAACGATCCCGCCTCCGCTCTCACCTTCCGATACTCTGGAA
>JAPLOT010000436.1 GCA_026400595.1 Alphaproteobacteria bacterium
GGGCAAAGACCCGTCCTGCATCCAGTTGGGTCTTTCGGCTGTTGTCGGAGCTTGTCCACCAGAGAAACCCCATCGAACTGGCCATGATTTCGCGATAGACCTCTGCGCCAGACCTGTAGGCCCGCGAAGAGCGGTCGGCCAGCGCCTCGCGGTTCATCAACCCGGCGAGCCGCAGGCTGTCAAGGAGCGGGCCGCCCAGGTCGATTCCATCGGGATTGGCTTCGATCTCCGACCTGCCGATGCGCATGAGGTCGACGCTTTCCATCCATGTTGCCTTGCCTTCGGCTTCAGTGAGCCAGGCCTCCCAGGTCAGCTTGCGAAGGCGTTCCACGAGCAGGGGATCGACGCTGCCCGTGACGCTGATCGCGCCAGCCGCGCCTGACAGCCGGGAGACCAGCGCCCCCGCGACAGGCTGCGCCATGTCGAAGGGCTCCTTCACCGAACGGCGCTGGGCGATCTGCCGGAACAGGGCCTCTTTCACGACAGCGGGACTGGGCTTGAAGGTGATGCGCGCGACGGGACGGCTGTCCAGCCTCTCGCCTGGCTCTCCCTCTGGGAAGTAGGCAATCTCAAGTTCAAGGCCTTTCTCAGCCGCCGCAATGCTTGCCAGTTCGAGGAAACAACCGAAGCCAATCAGGATCTGACGGTCGAGAGGGTCGGTTTCGGGCAGGCGGCGGTCGAGATCACAGAAGATGTTGGCGGTCGAATCGCCTTCGAGTTCGATGATCCAGGGCTGCCGATTGTGTGGATTGGGTGCAAGGATGGCGTGCCGCAGCACAAAGAGGCGGGGGTCGGCTTCGGCAGGTGCTGCGGCCCATGGTGTCCGGGCGCTGGCCGGATCGCGCGTGAGCAGAAATGCCGTGGCGGATCATGTCCGTCTATGATCTCGATCTCGACAAGAATGCCGCGAACTTCCAGCCGCTGACGCCCTTGTCCTTCCTGCAGCGCTCGGCGGCCGTCTATCCCGATCAGCTGGCCATCATCCATGGCAGCGCGCGCGTGACCTATGCGCAGTTCTACGGGCGTTGCCGCCAGCTGGGGTCCGCCCTGGTCAAGGCCGGGATCGGCAAGGGCGATACCGTGTCGGTGCTGCTCGCCAATACGCCGGCCATGCTCGAGTGCCACTACGGCGTGCCGATGGCCGGCGGCGTGCTCAACACGCTCAATACCAGGCTGGACGCCGCCACGATTGCGTTTTCGCTCAGCCATGCCGAGGCGCGCATCCTGATCGTCGACAAGGAATTCTCGACGCTCGCGAAGGACGCACTGGCGCTGATGACGACGCCGCATCCGGTGGTGATCGACTATGTCGACCCGGAATACGCGGTGGATGGCGATCGTGTCGGCGGCATCGACTACGAGGCCTTCGTCTCGGCCGGAGATCCGGGATTTGCATGGGTTTGGCCTGCCGATGAATGGGACGCAATCTCGCTGAACTACACCAGCGGCACGACCGGAAATCCCAAGGGCGTGGTCTATCACCATCGCGGCGCCTATCTCCTGGCGCAGGGCAATGTGCTGACCGCCTCCATGCCCAAGCACCCGGTCTATCTCTGGACGCTGCCCATGTTCCACTGCAACGGCTGGTGCTTTCCCTGGTCGCTCTCGGTGGTCGGTGGAACCCATGTCACGCTGCGCTGGGTGCGGTCGAACTTCGTCTGGGACGCGCTGGCAAAGCACCGCGTCACCCATCTCTGCGGGGCCCCCATCGTCATGTCGACGATCCTCAACGCGCCCGAATCCGAGAAGCGGGTCCTGCCGCAGAAGGTGGAGTTCTTTACCGCCGCGGCGCCGCCGCCTGAAGCGGTGCTCGCCGCCATGTCCGAGCAGGGTTTCAACGTCACGCATCTCTACGGCCTGACCGAAACCTATGGCCCTGCTGTGGTCAATGACTGGAAGGCCGACTGGGACCTGCTCGACGGCCCGGCACGCGCCGCCAAGAAGGCGCGGCAGGGCGTTCGCTATCATGCACTCGAGGATCTCACTGTCATGGATCCCGAAACGATGCAGCGCGTGCCTGCCGATGGCGAGACCATGGGCGAGGTGATGTTCCGCGGCAACATCGTGATGAAGGGCTATCTCAAGAACCCCAAGGCTTCGTCCGAGGCCTTCAGGGGCGGCTGGTTCCATTCCGGGGATCTCGGCGTTCTCCATCCCGACGGCTACATCCAGCTCAAGGACCGGTCGAAGGACATCATCATCTCGGGCGGCGAAAACATCTCCTCCATCGAAGTGGAGGATGTGCTCTACAAGCATCCGGCGATTCAGGCGGCGGCGGTGGTGGCCAAGCCCGACGAGAAATGGGGCGAGACGCCCTGCGCCTTCGTCGAGCTCAAGCCTGGGAAGTCAGCCACCCCGGAAGACATCATCGAATGGTGCCGCCAGGGCATGGCGCGCTACAAGGTCCCGAAGCACGTCGTGTTCGCCGAGCTGCCCAAGACCTCGACAGGCAAGATCCAGAAGTTCAAGCTGCGCGACATGGCCAAGGGGGTGTAGCGACTGTCGTGGCAAGGCTTGCCCATGTCACCTATCTGGTGCGCGACTATGGCGAGGCCATCGACTGGTTCACGCGCTGCCTCGGCTTCGTGCTGATCGGGAATGCGGATCTCGGCCAGGGCAAGCGCTGGGTTCTGGTCGGGGCGAAGGGCGGCGGTTCGCGCCTGCTGCTGGCCAAGGCCGAAGGGGCGCGGCAGCAGGCGGCCATCGGCCAGGCCGCAGGGGGCCGGGTTGCCTATTTTCTGCAGACGGATGATTTTGCCCGCGATCATGCGGCGATGCTGGCCAATGGGGTGACGTTCCGCGAGGCGCCGCGCCATGAAGCCTATGGCACGGTGGCCGTGTTCGACGATCTCTACGGCAATGGCTGGGATCTGATCGAGCCGCTCAGGACTTGAGCTGGCGCAGGAACTCGGCGGCCAGCAAGCGGCAGCTACGGCGGGCTTCCGGTGAGGGCACTTGACCGGCATAGGCCATGGCGGCCCTTTCCATCCGTTCGCCCAGGCTGCCATCCGGCCCCTGCAGCTCCAGCGCCGCAAGCGTCTCGGCGGTGGCCGAATAGCTTTTCTGCCCTTCCTGCGCCCGCACGAGGTTTTCCAGGCGGATCCAGTCCTCCGCCTTGCTCACCAGCCTGCCGGCATCGTTGTCGTTCATGTGTCCGGTGACGGACTTGATCATGCTGCGGTCGAACAGCGTCGAGCCCAGCGGCACCTTGCTGTAGAGATTGGCGAGTCCCAGGACGAGGAGCTCGTAGAAGAGCTCCCGGCTGCTCACGTCCGTGGCGCGGCGGCGCAGCGGAACCGGAACGGGTTCCGCGTCGTCCTGCAGCGTGAAGACATTGCCCTGAAGGGGAATCTTCTCCCCTGT
>JAPLOT010000083.1 GCA_026400595.1 Alphaproteobacteria bacterium
TTGCTTGGAGCAAGGTAGTCCATCCCGCATTCCCTTTGCTTTCGGTTGAGCAAGGGGACATCTTGTGTTGTGCCTTGTCAAGACGGCACGGCCAGGTTGCGGTGCGATGCGGTCTCCTGGCGGCAGGCCGTTCAGATCCGCGCGGTGCGCTGCGAATTCACCTGGCCCATCTTGCGCGCCAGGTCCCGGCCCAGCAGTTCATAGATGATGCCGCTGATCTGCGGATCCTCGGCAATCACCTTGTTCAGCCTGGACCGTGAAAAAGTGAGGACGCGCGACGGCTTGTCGACGACCACGGTCGCCGTGGCCGGCTTGCCGGTGAGGTAGGCGATCTCGCCGATGAAGGCGCCATTGTCCAGCGCGGCGACAGTCTTGCCGTCGACTTCCACGTTCACCCGGCCTGCGTAAAGGAAGTAAAGCGAGTTGACGGGTTTCTTCTGACGCGTGAGAACGTCGCCGCTGTCGCATTCCTTCACCTCGGCGGCCTTCATCAGGCGTGAGATCTGGGTGTCATTGAGGCCCGACAGGGCGAGGCGCAGCATGGGGTCGTCTTCTTCGGCCGGCCCCTTGTCGGCCTTTCCGGAACTCTCGCGATAGAGCCGGTAGAGCTGGAAGCCATTGATGGCGATGAGCACGGCGGCCCAGGCGACGGCGGTGACCAGGTCTTCGCCGGAAAAGGCAAGATAGCCGATCATCAGCAGGCCGCCGGCCGTAGCAGCTGCTCTGAGCCAGGCTATGGTGCCAAGCAGGAATGGCAGCGTCAGACCGGCAAGGGCCAGATTACTGAAGATATGATGTATCGATCCGAACTGGTCCATCTCTCCCCGCCGCGCAGTGGCAGGCAAGGAGACAGCCTGCGTTGCAGCCTGTCAAGCAGGCCGCCGCGTCAACCCTCTTCGGCGTCGTTGGAAGCCTGTCGCGCCGGCACCAGCATGTGCGAGGAGGGCTTGGTGACGAATCCGCTCCGGTCAGGAAGGCCTTCGCGCAGAGAAATAACCAGGGCGCAGGCCAGAATGACCGGCATGCAGGTGATCAGTACCGGGAACCCGATGCTCTTGCGGCCTTTGCCGGAAACACCCATCAAAGTCGCCTGGGCTTCGGAGGCTCGCGCCTGATTCAGCAGATTGGCTGGCATGTCGTTCATGCTTGGCCTTCGTCGTTGTTGGTCAGATTCCACCATAACGCGTCTCTGTCAGTGATTGGTGTGAGCCGGTGGAGCAATTTGACTCAAATGACGGTCCTCGCGAGACAATGCCCATCGGTTTGCGCTTGTTGCGCCTGTCCCCATTCAATAGATTTCCGGGACGGCGGCGGGAATCGGCGGCCAGTCCAGTGCTGGCCGGGGGAGACGCGAAGATGGAGTCCAAGAACGGAGCGCTGGAGATGGCCGCCAGCATCGTGGCGGCCTATGTCGGCAACAATACTGTGCCGCAATCGGACCTGCCCAGGCTGATTGCCGACGTCTACCGGGCTTTGGTCGCCGCGGCCTCGGGCGAAACGGCCAGGGAGACGCCGCCGGAAGCAAAGCCTGCCGTCAATGTGCGCAAGTCGATCACGCCCGAGTACATCGTCTGCCTCGAGGACGGCAAGAAGTTCAAATCGCTCAAGCGCCACCTGCGCAGCCGCTACAACATGTCGCCCGAACAGTATCGCGAGAAATGGGGCCTTCCTGCCGACTATCCCATGGTCGCGCCGAACTACGCCGCCGCCCGCGCCAGCCTGGCGCGCAACATGGGCCTGGGCAAGCGCGGCGGAAAATAGCTCCGCGATAAATTCTCTGCTGCTGACTCTTGCGGATCGCGTGTTCACGATTCATAAACGACTCAAGGGATCGGGGCATCGATTCGCAAAAGGCCCGCTGGGCGGCGGTGAAGGGGCAGCGGATGAATATCGCTTTCAGGGCGCAGCTAGTTGTGCCTGAACAGAGACAACTCTACGATTACTGGCTGGACAAGGCCGCCGGTCGCCCGATGCCGCGGCGATCAGACATCAGCCCGGTCCATGTGCCGCGGCTTCTCCCACATATCAGTCTGATCGACGTCGAGCCCAGTACCTGCCGCTGCCGCATCCGGCTGGCGGGAACCCGGTTACGCGATGTCTATGATCGCGAAATCACGGGCCTCGAACTCGAGGACATCGATTTTGGTGACAAACGCGACTATTGGGAAACCGCCTATCGCCGCACCATCGAGGAGGGCAAGCCCACTCAGGGCATCATTCGCGGTCCGCGCGTGAACAAGGAACATCTGGTGCAATACTGGTTGAAACTGCCGCTGGCCCGGGCAGACGGCGATGGCGTGGGCATGATCCTCTGCCTCGACCATTTCATTCCGGCGCTGGATGACGAAGAGGCCGGGGGACGCGCTCTCGGAACGTGACCGGAAGAAAGTCCGGAAGATAGGTATTGATTCCTTGTTCCGGGTGGGCTAGTCATGTCCTGACACAGGAGATGACGCATGCCCAAGCACCCCCCATCCACCAGGCAAGACCAGACACTGACAGGCCATCGCCCGCCGCGTCCGCGGGACGAAGGCGGGCCAAGGGGACAACCCGCCCGGAATGACGCCGAGAGTCCGCTCGCCTGGCTGCGCGCGAGGCGGGGAAGGACGGGCGAGGCGCTCATCAGCGACAGCCAGTTCATGGCCGGCGAGAGGCTCCGGCGCGACTTCGAGCGCGCCCATTTCCAGGGACGGGTCACCACCAGCTGGGATCTTTCGGCGACCGCTGGGCGGAGCGCCGGCAATGCCGTTGCCGAACTCTCGGATGGCGCCCTTGCGGCCCGGGAGCGCTATCACCGCTCCATCGCAGCAGTCGGTGCCGAACTCGCCGGCATTCTCGTTCCGGTCTGCTGCCTCGCTGCAGGACTGGAGCAGGCGGAGCGCCTGCTCAATCTGCCGCAGCGGAGCGGCAAGGCCATTCTCGGCCTGGCGCTCACGGCCCTGGCTCGGCACTACGGCATCCGGGGCGCCGGCTCACAGAGCGCTGCAAAGCACAGAAGCTGGGGCTTGCCCGACTATCGTCCCGCGCTGCTCACACCCGGCGACTCCTGACCGGCGGCCGCGGCATCGGACTTGATGCGGGCGATCATCGAGGCGAAGCCATTGGAACGCTGGGGCGTCAGGTGATCGCTCAAGCCCAGCTGGCGCAGCACGGGTGCCGCATCGGTGGCGAGGATCTCGCTGGCCCGCTTGCCGGAGTAGATCATGAAGGCGATGGCGATCAGCCCCTTGACGATCAGGGCATCGCTGTCACCGACATAGTCGATCACCGGATCCGCAGCCTGACCGCTGGCGGACGAGGTGATCCAGACCTGGCTCGCGCAGCCCATGACCTTGTTGGCGGCTGTGTGATCGGCCTCGGGCAGGGGCTTTAACTCGCGTCCCAGTTCGATGACATGGCGGTAGCGGTCCTCCCAGTCGTCGAGGACTTCAAAGTCGGAAATCAGTTCGTCAATGCGCGCCACGCCGGTGATCCTCGGTTGCCGGCCCGACATAGGGCGGCGGACGGCGAAGCTCAACCCTTGTTCTGGGGCGAGGGTCCCCGCCAGGCGGGAACCATGTCGTCGAGCCGCAGCGTCGAGGCATTGGGCATGGAAGAAGGGGAAACGCTGGATGATGTGCCAGCGCCCGCTTCTCCGACCTGCAGCCTGGCGCGAGGTGAAGGCGTGACCGCCCAGTCATAGGCCAGCCAGACACTGTACTTGACCTTGCTTTCGAGATGAGCAGCGCTCCGCCCGGCCAGGTCGCAGGTCCAGTCTCCTTCGGCGCAGAGATCGAACAGATCGGCCACGGCCAGGGCCATGGTCGCGAGCAGGCCCTGCGGCGCTGCAGCGCGCTCTTCCTGCGATCCCGTGAGGTGGTCGCCGGGCGGCACGGGCAGGAACACCGCAATGCCGCCCAGGACCAGGAGTGTTCGAACGATACGCATCCCGTGTCCTGTATCAGGGGTGGCTGTTCTAGCACACCAGCGGTGCAGGCCGCTCAAAACGAAGATGCGAACTCGCATCAAATTTGAGGGATTTGCTTAACCGGAGCTTAACCCTGCCAAGCCACCCTCCGCCGGAAAGGCGGCGTTAACGGTAGCTGTTGCATTTTGGATGCAGCGACGCGGGCTGGGTCCCGTCCAGCCGGAATGCTTGGGTTTGGGTAGAGCGGATGCGTGACGAGGAAGAGGCGGAAGTGCGGCGGTGGCGGCCGGCAAAGCTCTTTGCCATTGCCACCAGCGGACTGCTGAGCGTCGCCGTCTCCTACAATGCACTCTTTGCCCAAAGCGGCGGCCACCACTTGGCCGCTCAGGACAACGCCGCCCGCGTCGAGGTCGACATTCCGACCGGGGGCAACACCATTCAGCTCAAGTACGATCCGGTCGTCGAGGCGCTCCAGCGCCAGCTCTACGCCGCGGGTCACTACAAGGGAACGATCGACGGCGTCCTGGGCAAGAAGACCCGCAGCGCCATCATGTCCTATCAGACCGCCGTGGGGATGGATCCCACCGGCGAACCCTCGCCGGAACTCATCGAGCACATCCGCTTCACCCGCGAAGTTGCCGAGGCGTCGCTCTTCACCGGCACGGTCGATGCCGCGCCTGATGCCGAGGCCCGCGCCAATGTCCGCCGGGTACAGACCGGGCTTGCGGAACTTGCCTATGGTCCGGGCGAGATCACTGGCGAACTGACCGAAGCGACCCGCAGGGCCATCCGCGCCTTCCAGCATGACCGCAACATGCCCGAAACCGGCGAGATTACCCCGGAGCTGCTGACCGAGCTGGCCAAGCTGAGCGGCCAGTCCGAGCTGGCAGCCGAGTAGATTGGACCGACTCAAGACCGCGATCTGGGTGAGCGGCCTGTTGCGGCGCTGCCAGGCCCAGGGCCTTTTCGGTGCGGTGATCCGCAAGGGGGCGGAGGAGGCAGGAGCCGTCTTCGTGATCGTCAATCATCTTGACGGCAGCCTTCACCTGCTTGGGCCCGCACCCGGGCCGACTGTCGACGACGATGGCGAACGGCGCTGGATCGTCGAGGCCGCGCCGCCTGCGTCGCAAGCGGAGATCGACGCCATCCTCGACAAGCGGCGCCGCGGCGATCCCGATCTGTGGATCGTCGAAATCGAGGACCGGCATGGACTCGCGGGCCTCGCCGCCGCGCCTGCCTGACTCTCCGGCCGGGCTTAGGCAATTGTTAACCATACCGGTGCCTAATCGCGCCATCGGCGAAGCGAGAGAGCGCACTGGCATGACGACCCTTGTTCCATTTCCAATCGAAAAGGCCCGCAGATCGGCAGGCGGCGAGAAGGGGCCGGATGCCATGATCATCATCTTCCCGGGCGTGCGCATCGAGCGTATGGACTTCAGCCTGGCGGACCGGCTCCCGACGCGCGGCAACCGCCGCACGTCCCAAGCGCAGAAATTCGACTACGACAGTCTCTGACCATCCGCGCCGGTCTTCGGCGTGTTGTCAGGCCTCTAGGAGGCGGCTCTGGCGCTGCAGGCGCTGGACTCCATCCGGCGGATCGCCGCGGCACGCGCGCCTGGTTCCGAGACGGGATAGAGCAGCACCGCGAGGCCGGTCGAATCGGGCGACTCCACCGTCCAGCCGATGTCGATGTCCGGTCTTTCCTTCTGCGTCGCCTGCAGGAGCATGTCGAGGATCCCCGGCTCCAGCGAGAGCTCGAGCGTAAAGGTATTGGTGCCCGCCTGGCTGTCGTTCACCGCATAGATGACATTGCCGCGGCGGGAATAGACATTCAGGGTCCAGTAGCCATCGGGCATCGTGGCCGTCAGTGTCACGATGCCGTCGGACACATCGAAGGCGCAGAGTCCGATGACGCTCGTGGCCGGATAGGCCGGAAACAGCTTTGCCTGCTGTGCCGCGTCAAGAATGAAGAAGCGGTTGGGACCGGTGGCCGAGGACAAGGCGGTGACGTCCCGGCTGAAGGAGAGGGCCGGAGCGGCGAGAATGAAGGCCGAGTGCGCCGCGATGGCGGCAAGCACGGCGGCGGCGATCCAGTAGAGGCGTCCCATCAGCAGCCAGCCTGCTTGATCGTGAAGAGCGGGACATTGCCCGAGGCGAAGCCCGCGCCGCCGTCGCTGCCGGCGGCGCTGTAGATCAGTTCGAAACCGCGATTGTCGGGCGCTGCGATCCAGTTGCCGGGCCGCGGCGTCGGCGCGACGCTCACACGGATCGTGCCATCGGCCTCGGCAATGGCGGCATCGCTTGTCAGAAGGCTGCCGCTGTGGCCGAGCACGCCAAGACTCCACCAGCGCGGGCGCGGCCCGGCAGGCAATGTCATTTCGATGATGCAGGCCGAGGTCAAACGCCTGCCGTCGTCATCCAGCGCGGCGGTGAGTTCGGTCATCTGGGTCGGCGGTGGCGGCAGGCGGCCGCCAAGCAGAAAATGCGCAACCGCATAGGGCTGGGCAGGGCTTTCGGCCGTCGTCTTTCGCTCCATCCACGGCGAGCCTGCACGGATGGGGGCCGTGCCCAGCGCGTCCGACGCGATATAGGCACTCAGCAGGCCGGCAATTGCCCCGGCCAGCAGAAACACCGTCCCACCGATCAGGCTACCTTTGCGCTGCATCAGAATATTCCCAGGAACTTCTTTTTCTTCTTCTTGTCCTTGTCACCGTCGTTGTCCTTCTTCTTCTTCTTTTTGTCCTTCTTCTTGAAGGGATCCTCGATCACGCCGAAGATCTTCTGGACAATGTTCTTCTTCTTGTCCGAGCGCATGTCGGTGTCGGTCTCCTCCAGGCTCTCGCCCATCGAGGTGTTCGCCTTGGGCAGGATGAGCGTGGTCTTGCGCGGCTGCACCTTGGCCTTGGGCGGCGCCACCGGCTGGTTCGGGCCTTCAAAGAGATTGAACATGCCCTTGAGCACCTGCGACACGTCTCCGGACTGGGCGACGACCGGCATGCCTGCGGCGTCGTCGATCTCCTGCTGGTCGGTAGCGGCCGGCGGCATGGCGGCGGCCATCTCTTCCCGCATCTTGGCAGCGGCCAGCGCGTAGGTTTCATCGAAGGGAATGCCCGCAAGCCCCCGGGGCTCGAAGTTCCGCTCGGCCACCAGCATGATCTCCTTCCATACCGGCGCCGGCAGCAAGCCACCTGTCACCTCGTTCATCGGCGTGAAGTCGTCATTGCCGAACCAGACGCCTGTGACGTTGTTCGCCGTGAAGCCGATGTACCAGGCATCGCGGTAGCTCTGGTTGGTGCCGGTCTTGCCACCCTGCGGGGCAAAGCCGAGGTCAGCCCGGCGGCCGGTGCCGGTCTTGACCACGGCGGACAGCATCGAGTTCAGTTCGGCGATCTTTTCCTCCGGCACCACCTGGCGCGGCATTTCGGCCTTTTCTTCGCGGCTGTAGAGGATGTCGCCGTTGGCCTTCCGGATTTCCAGAACCGCATAAGGCTGGGACAGCTTGCCGCTATTCGCGAATGTGGCATAGCCGGTGGTGAGGTCCATCAGCGACAGGGCGCTGGTGCCCAGAACCATCGGCGCCCAGTTCTCGAGTTCGCCCTTGATACCCACCCGGTGCGCTGTCTCGATGATCGCCTTGCGGCCGATATCGATCATCAGCTTCACGGGAATCGAATTGTAGGAATGTGCGAGGGCATTGCTGAGCGTCGTGCGGCCGGCATACTTCCCGCTGTAGTTCTTTGGCGACCAGTCGGAGACAGAGACCGGTCCATCTACGACGATCTGATCAGGTGTATAGCCCGCCAGCAGCGCCGCCAGATAGACGAAGGGCTTGAAGGAGGATCCCGACTGCCGCAGCGCATCGGTGGCGCGGTTGAACTGGCTCTGTTCATAGCTGGCGCCGCCGACGATGGCCCTGACCGCGCCGTCCGGCGCCATGGTGACGGACGCCGCCTGGCTCACGTCATAGTTCGCCCCGTTGGCGATCAGGGCTTCATTGATCAACCGCTGCGACGCCGATTGCAAGGGGATATCGATTGTTGTCTTGACCTCGAGAACATATGCACCCGTGATCTTCTCCCGCTCGATGACTTCGAGCGTGTCGCGATAGGCCCAGTCGAGGAACCAGTCCGGGCTGTCGGCGGTGTTCTGCGGCACGACCTGCGCCGGTTCGCGCCGAGCCTGAATCAACTCTCCCTGGGTGATGAAACCCGAGTCGAGCATGCGGTAGAGCACCGTGTTGGTGCGGGCGCGCGCTGCTTCCGGGTTCTGGTGCGGCGCATATTTTGACGGCGCCTTGAACAGGCCGGCCAGCATGGCCGACTCGGACAGGTTGATGTCGCGCACCGACTTGCCGAAATAGAACTGCGAGGCGGCCTCGACGCCGTAATTGCCGCCGCCGAGATAGGAGCGGTCGAGATAGAGCTTGAGGATTTCCTCCTTGCTCAGCCGCGCCTCGATCCACAGGGACAGGAAGGCCTCATGCACCTTGCGGCGGATGGTGCGCTCCGGCGAGAGGAAGAGGTTCTTCGCCACCTGCTGGGTAATGGATGACCCGCCCTGCACAACGTCATTGGCCCGGGCATTCTCCACGATGGCGCGCAGCGTGCCGACGACGTCGACGCCGAAATGCTGGAAGAAGCGCGCGTCCTCGGTGGCGAGTGCCGCCTTGATGAGATTGGGCGGAATCTCGCCCAGCGGAATGGCGTCGTCCTGGCGAATGCCGCGGCGGCCGATGATCTCGCCATTGGCGTCGGTGAAGGTCACCGCATAGTCACGGCCGCGATTCCACACGTCGCCGGTGCCCGAAAAGGGCGGAAGGGCGAAGGCCAGAAGTCCGAAGCAGAAGACCACGCCGAAGGTGACGGCGTCGTCCAGCAGATCGACGAAGACGCGGCGAATGCCGCGCAGCCGGAAGCGATAGACGAAGGCCGAATAGGCCGAACTCGCCCTCTTGATCCAGTCCCAGGTTTCGAACACGGCGGTGCTGACGATGGCGTCGAGCCGCCAGAGAAAGCCTGTGACGGAATTGCGGGCCGGCAGTTTGGACACGTGTCTCTTGACCAGTATGCAGCGTGAGGGTGGCTATCTAGCTGGCGAATATGACCGAATAGCGCCGTCCCTGACGACCCGGACTCAACCGCCTGCCTTGGGCCGCGATTATAGCCCAAGCCGGTGATGCCGCCAGCCCCTCCGGGCTTTCGATTGACAAGACGGGGGGCTTCGGCTTCGGATGCCGCAATGACGGCCGAACCACCTTTCTGGAAAGCAAAATCCCTGGCCGAGATGTCGCGCGCGGAGTGGGAGAGCCTGTGCGACGGCTGCGGCCGCTGCTGCCTGAACAAGCTGGAGGACGAGGATACCGGCGCGTTCCTCTATACGCGGGCGGCCTGCAAGCTGCTCGACCTGGATACCTGCCGCTGCAGCGACTATCCGAATCGCGCCCGCCGGGTGTCGGACTGCGTCTCGCTCACACCCGAGAATGTGGGGACCTTGGGCTGGCTGCCGGCAACCTGTGCCTATCGCCTGCTCGACGAGGGCAAGCCACTGGCCTGGTGGCATCCGCTGGTCTCGGGTGATCCCGCCACCGTCGACGAAGCGGGCATCAGCGTGAAGGGCGAGGCCTATTCGGAAGAAGGGATCGCGGTCGACGACCTTGTCGACCATCTCTGGCGCCTGCCCAAGGCCAGGCGCCGCATGAGAAGGTGAGGCGGCCGTGCCGCCTCGCCCGGATCAGGCCGCTGCCTGGTGCGGCGGCTGAATGCCGGCGGCCGCGGCGATCACCGCGGGATCGAGGCCTGCGCCGCCCTTGGCCAGATGGGCGAAGAACTCCCCGCGCATGCGGGGCTCCCAGAAGCGGTTGATGTGGTCGGCGATTTCCTTCTGCGCCTCCTCGGCCGGGTAGCCGTGATAGAAGGAGGCGATCTGGTTGGCCATGCGGACCATGTCTTTCAGTTCCATCGTGTCAGTCCTCTTCAAAAATCATCACGCCGCGCTGTGACAGGGCGGCAAGCTTCAGATGGGCCTGGCGCGCGAGCGTCAGCGCCAGAGCGGTGGGAGCGGAAACCGTGGCCAGAGCGCCGATGCCGGCGATGGCGCATTTCTGCACAAGTTCGAAACTGCAACGGCTGGACATGAGAACGAAGCCCCGCGCCATGGCCGTGTCCGTGCGGGCCAGGGCGCCGATCAGCTTGTCCAGCGCATTGTGGCGGCCGACATCCTCGCGTGCCAGGAGGATTTCTCCGTCCACGGAACACCAGGCGGCGGCATGCACCGTGCGGTTCACTTCGTTCATCGGCTGGTTCCGCGGCAGTTCGGCATAGGCGCGGGCAACGGCCTGGGCCGAGAGCGGCACGTCGGGCACGCAATGGCCCGGCATGCGGATCGCATCGCGAATGTCCTCGATGCCGCAGAGTCCGCAGCCGGCGCGGCCCTCGAGGCTGCGCCTGGCCATGCGGCCGCGGTTGAGATGGGCCTCGGCAACGGCGAGATCGACGGCGAGGCCCTCGGCGGTCGGCAGCACCAGTACGCCGCCGATGTCGGAAGCCCTGGCCACGATGCCCTCGGCCAGCGCGAAGCCCACCGCGAAGTCCTCGAGATCGGCAGGCGTCGCCATCATGACCGCGTAGTTCTGCGAGTTGAAGAGAAGGGCGACCGGAACCTCTTCCGGCACCTGCCAGACCGTCGGCACTTCACCGCCCAGCGTATGCAGCACACCGCGCGCCGGACGCGATGTGGCCGCGCCCGGCCTCGCCTTCAGGGCAACGATGTTGTTACTCCGCCGCGACAAGAGGCTTCTCCGCGATCTTCTTGTTCTCTTCCTCGCGCTCTTCCCATTCCTTCTGCCAGTCGGAAGGCTGGTTCGACACCGTCACCTGCACGGCCGTCACCTTGTATTCCGGGCAGTTGGTGGCCCAGTCGGAATACTCGGTCGTGATCACGTTGGCGCCGGAGCCCGGGTGATGGAATGTCGTATAGACCACGCCCTGCGGCATGCGCTCGGAGATCACGGCGCGCAGCGTCGTGGCGCCGATGCGGCTGGCCACCGAGACCATTGCGCCGTCCCTGATGCCGCGGACTTCGGCATCGTGCGGATGGATCTCCAGGACGTCCTCCTTGTGCCAGGCCACATTGGCGGTGCGCCGCGTCTGGGCGCCTACATTGTACTGCGACAGGATGCGGCCGGTGGTGAGGATCAGCGGGAAGGAGCGGTTGGTCTTTTCCGGCGTAGGCACGAATTCGGTGACCATGAATCGGCCCTTGCCGCGCACGAAGCCGCCGACATGCATGAGGGGCGTTCCTTCGGGCGCCTTGTCGTTGCAGGGCCATTGCACCGAACCCAGCCTGTCGATCTTGTCGAAGGACACGCCGGCGAAGGTGGGTGTCACCCGCGCGATCTCGTCCATGATCTCGGAGGCCGAGGCATAGGCCATGGGATAGCCCATGGCGTTGGCGAGTTCGCAGACCACCTGCCACTCGTGCTTGCCCTGCATCGGCGCCTTGACCTGGCGCACGCGGTTGATGCGGCGTTCGGCATTGGTGAAGGTGCCGTCCTTCTCGAGGAAGGAGGTGCCGGGGAAGAAGACATGGGCGAAGGCGGCGGTCTCGTTGAGGAAGAGGTCCTGCACCACCACGCACTCCATGGATTCCAGCGCATGGGTGACGTGCTTGGTGTTGGGATCGGACTGGGCGATGTCCTCGCCCTGCACGAAGATGCCCTTGAAGCTGCCGCCGATGGCCGCGTCGAACATGTTGGGAATGCGCAGGCCCGGCTCGGCATCGAGCGTCGTCCTCCAGATTTCCTCGAACATGTGGCGGACCGTGTCGTCGCTGACATGGCGGTAACCGGAGAACTCGTGCGGGAAGGAACCCATGTCGCATGAGCCCTGCACATTGTTCTGTCCACGGAGCGGATTGACGCCTACGCCGTTGCGCCCGACATTGCCGGTGAGCATGGCGAGATTGGCCATGGCCATGACCATGGTCGAGCCCTGGCTGTGCTCGGTGACGCCGAGGCCGTAATAGATGGCACCATTGCCGCCGGTGGCATAGAGCCGCGCGGCGGCCCGGACTTCCGAGGCCGGCACGCCGGTGACGCTCTCGAGGGCCTCCGGCGAATTGATCGGGTCCTTGATGAAGGCCTGCCAGCGGGTGAACTCGGCGAGATCGCAACGCTCCGCGATATAGGCCCGGTTCTCGAGGCCTTCGGAGACGATCACATGGGCCATTGCATTGACGATCGCGACGTTGGTGCCGGGCAAAAGCTGCAGGTGGTACTGCGCCTCCACATGGGCCGAGCGCACC
>JAPLOT010000292.1 GCA_026400595.1 Alphaproteobacteria bacterium
ATCGACAGAGTATCTAGAGATGGTCGCGACAAGCAGATCGAATGGTTCGAGACAAACTTCAAGATAGACAAAATCAGTAAGAACTTTGAGAAGTGGCCTCAGCTAATGGAGATTTGTGAGCGTAGAAACCTCTTTGCCCATACTAATGGATATGTTTCTGACCAGTACTTGGATGGAGGCCGAAAGCACGGTTATCAACTAGAGCGGAGTGAAGTTTGACGGAATCGGGAGGGGATTCCCAAATCAGTTGAGATCTGATTCAAACTGGCCACTGGATTGGAGGCCAGCTGTGATGACCAAGCCTTATCCGATGGAACTGCGCGAGAGAGCGCTTCGGTTCGTGAAGGCCGGCGAAAGCCGGAACGCCGTGGCGCGGCGGTTGGGCGTCAGCATCTCCTGCGTTGTGAAGTGGCTGCAGCGGCATGAGGCGACCGGGAGCCTGAAGCCCGGCAAGGTGGGCGGCCACGTCAAGCCGAAGATCTCCGGCGGCCATCGCGACTGGGTGCTGCAGCAGATCGCGGGCGGCGGTCACGTGACACTTCAGGGTCTTGCCGACGGCTTGGCGGCCCGCGGCCTGAAGGTCGACTACCGGACCGTGTGGAACTTCGTCCACCGCGAGGGCAAGAGCTTTAAAAAAAACGGTTTATGGCGATGAACAGACAAGGCCGGACATTGCCCGCAGGCGTGCGAGATGGCGCAAGTACCAAGGCCTGATCGAAGCCGCGCGCCTGGTCTTCATCGACGAGACCTGGGTCAAGACGAACATGGGTCCCTTGCGCGGCTGGGGACCGCGCGGCAGGCGCCTGGTGGCGCGTGTCCCGCATGGTCACTGGCGGACGCTGACATTCCTCGCGGCCTTGCGCGCCGATGCCATCACCGCACCCTGCCTGTTCGACGGACCGATCAACGGCGAGAGCTTCCTGCGCTACGTCGAGCAGTTCCTGGTGCCGACCTTGAAGCCCGGTGACGTCGTGGTCATGGACAATCTCGGCAGCCACAAGGCCGCAGCGATCCGGCAGGCTCTCCGGGCTGCCGGTGCAAGGCTCATCTATCTGCCGCCCTACAGTCCCGATCTCAACCCCATCGAGCAGGCCTTCTCAAAGCTGAAGCACTGGCTCCGAACCGCCAGGGAACGCTCCATCGACGACGCTTGCCAGCGCATCGCATCGATCCTCGAGACCTTCTCCCCGGCAGAATGCAGGAACTACTTCGTCAACGCAGGATACCGTTCCGTCTAGAGTCATTCCGCTCTAGAACGACCGCTTCCGGAGCGATATCCTCCCAAGCGGCAGTTCACGGTGATGAAGGTGTTCGCCCGTAATGCCGTTCGCGACCGGCGATGGGTGAAGGGAAAGGCCGCCAGCTCACGGTTCCCAGCGGCCCGCCATCCAGGTGGGGTTGATGGTGCGGCCTTGCCGTGGTCATCGGGATCGCCACGACGCCTTGCTGCAGGATCCAGCGCAGTACCACTTCCGACGGCGGTCGGCCGAGACGGTGGGCGATGGCCGAGATGGGCTGCGGCTTGAGGGCAGCACCTCGGGCGAGGGGCGAATAGGCCGAGACGGCGATGCCGAGTTCGCGGGCCGCAGCGAGGATTGCTGACTGGTCGAGCAGAGGGTGGAATTCCACCTGATTGTTGACGATGGCGCCTTCGCAGTGCTTCTGCGCGCTTCGCATCATGGCGGGCGAGAAGTTACTGACGCCGATGGCCCTGGCGTTGCCCTTGCGATACTCGGCCATCAGGCGATCGAGCACCGCTGTGAACTCGCCCTCCGCCGGCGGCCAATGGATCAGAAGCAGGTCAGGCGGCCCGCCCAGTTCATCGACGGAGCGGGCCACGGTCGATACGAAGCGGGAAGCACTCAAATTGCCAGGGTCAACCTTGGTCACCACAAAGATCTCGCTGCGCGGCAAGCCGGAGTCCGCGATCGCGCGGCCCACGTCCCTCTCGTTGCCATACATCTGGGCGGTGTCGATGTGGCGCAGCCCCTGGCCGAGGGCCATGCGGACGGCGCGGTAGCAGTCTTCCCCCACCAGTGGATAGGTGCCCGCACCGAGAAGCGGAATACTCTTGGCGGTGGGCATGGAAAGTTTCGTCAAGTCCCAACTCCTACTTGATGACCAGCACCTTGTTGCGGTCCATGGTCACGGCGACTGCGGCCACCAGGATCACGCCGAACACGATCTGCTGCGCAAAGACGGAGACCCCCATGAAGGTCATGCCGATGCGGACGACCTGTACGATAAGTGCGCCCACGAAGGTGCGCCACACCGAGCCCACGCCCCCGGTGATGGCGGTGCCACCTACCACGATGGACGCGATGGCAGGAAGCAGGAATTCATTGGCAAGCGTCGGCGAACCCGAGCCCAGCCGCGCCGCCATGACGACGCCCGCGATTCCCGCCATGGTGCCCGAGAGCGTGTAGGCTGCGATCTTGACGCGGTCGACGTCGATCCCCGAGGCGATCACCGCACGTTCCTGGGCGCCGATTCCGCGGACGACACGGCCGAAGGGCGTAAGCCCAAGGACGAGGCTGAGCAGGACGAGGAAGAAGGCGCCGACCCAGATCTCGTTCGGCACGCCGAGGAAATTGCCGACCGCCCAAGAGAGGTACTTTTGGCTGAGCTCGCCGGGAATGTTGATGGAGCGGGTTTCGGAGAACCAGTAGCCGGCGCTCAGAACCGCGCCGCTGACCGCGAGCGTCGCGATGAACGAGGGTATGCGCAGCCTGGTCGAGACATAGCCGCCGACAAAGCCCGCGACGATTCCGCCCAATACTGCGAAGGGGATGGCAAAGAAGCCCAGCTCCGGCAGATAGACGGCGAGGATGCAGCTCGTCATCGATGCGACCGCCTGAACCGAGAGATCAATGCCGCCCATCATGATGACCAGCGTGACGCCAGAGGCCATCAGGAACAGTGTCATCGTATCGGCGGTTACCTCGAGGACATTGCCGAGCGAGAAGAAAGTTCGGTCATAGAGACCCACGGCCAACACGAGCACGCCGAGGACAATGAGAGGAAGCCAGGTATCGAGTCTCTGCCGCATTGCCCTCACACCATGTGCCTCAGGATGTCGACCTGCCGGGGCTTGCCGCCGGGGGGTGCATCAAGCCGCGCGGTGATGGCGCCGTCGCGCATGACGAGGATCCGGCTCGAAAGGCCTATCACCTCTTCCAGCGTATCGCCCAGAAGGATGACGGCAAGGCCCTCGGCCGTCATGTCGCGGATGAGGTCATAGACATCCTCCTTCGCGCCAACATCGATGCCGCGCGTCGGATGATCGAGAATCAGAACCCTGACACCGGCGATCCTCCACTTGGCGAGTACCACTTTCTGCTGGTTGCCACCCGAGAGCGATCCCACCATGGTGTCCGGAGATGGCGTCTTGATCTTGAGGCGCTCGATCCAGTCGCGCGCCACGCCCAGTTCGGCAGCAAACCGGATGGCGCCATGCGAGACAAAGCGCGGAAGCGCGGCGAGCGTCATGTTCTCGGCGACGCTGAAGGGCGCGACGAGGCCCTCGACCTTGCGTTCCGCCGGAACGAGTCCCACCCCGGCACCGGCCGCTTCATGGGGTGCCGCGAAGCGTACGGCCGCGCCAGCGATGTGAAGCGTGCCGGAATCGGGCCGCCTATGCCCGGCGAGACAGCGGGCGAGGTCTTCACGGCCCGATCCGACGACTCCGGCAATACCCAGAACCTCACCCTCATGAAGGTCGAAGCTCACGTCATGGAAGGCACCATGGCGGCTCAAGCCCTCGGCAGCGAGCACGACGGCCGGGGACGGCGGAACTTGGCGGGCCTCGCGGTAGTACTCATGATGGAGCTGGCGGCCGACCATGAGCTGGTGCAGGTCCTTGACGGACGCGCTCCTGGCGGAAAGTTCCTTCACCACCTTGCCGTCACGCATCACATAGACGCGGTCGGAAATGTCGAGCACCTCCTCCAGGCGGTGAGAGATGAAGACGAAGCTGGCGCGGTCCCGGAGATCGCGGATGATACGGAACAGGAGGTCCACTTCCTTCTGCTCCAGGACCGAGGTCGGCTCGTCAAGAAGGATCGTCACGTGGCCCTTGATCCGACTGTTCAAGGAGAGCGCCTTGGCGATCTCCACCATCTGGCGCGCCGCAAAGGCGAGGTCCGCACATCGCATGCCAGGATCGATGTCGAGATGAACCTTCCTCAGCTCTTCCGCCGCAGCCGCATGCATGCGCGACCTGGAAATGAGGCCAAAGCGGATGAACTCCTCCTCGCGACCGAGGAAGATGTTTTCGGCCACCGTCAGCGTCGGCAGGATCGACTGCTCCTGAAACACCATCGCAATGCCGGAATCGAAGGCCTGTCGGGGCGAGGCGACGCTTACCGACCGGCCATCGACGAGAATTTCGCCGCTGTCAGGCTGGTAGACGCCGTTGAGGATCTTGAGGAGCGTCGACTTGCCCGCGCCATTCTCGCCAATGAGGCCAACGACCTCGCCCCGCGCGATGGCGAAGCTCACGTCGTCGAGCGCCTTCACGCCGGGGAATGACTTCGACACGCCGCGGATCTCGAGGACGGGAACGCTCACTTGACGACGTCCAGCCGAGAGCGGTCGAGGGCGAGCGCCACGGCCGCGATGATGAGGATGCCCTGCACACCCTTCTGCACATAGGGCTCAATTCCCATCAGCACCATGCCATTGGCGAGCACGATGACGATGAAGACGCCGATCACCGAGTTAAGCACAGAGCCCACGCCGCCCGACAGTGCGGTGCCGCCGACAACCACGGCGGTGATCGCCGTGAAGAGGCGGTCCTGTGCGATGAGGGCATGGCCGCGTCCGATCTGGGCGGCCGAAAGCGCGCCGGCAAGACCATAGAACAACCCGGCAACCCCGAAGATCAGGATGCGGGTGCGCTCAACGGGGATTCCGGAGTTGCGCGCCGTCTGCTCATCCGTGCCGATGGCATAGATCCAGCGGCCGATGCGGGTCCGTTCCTGTATGACCCAGGCGGCAAGGACGGCAATCCCTGCAATCCAAACCGCTGCGGGAATGCCGAACAACCTCCCCAGCGAAAGCCAGTTTCGGAAATCCGTGTCGGCAATCCGAACCATGACGCCGCCGAGGATCGCGGTGGCGATGCCGATCCCCGCAAAGCCGATGCCGAGGGTGGCCATGAAGGAGGGGATCCTGAGCTTTACATGCACGAGACCGTTCAAGAGTCCCAGCGCGCCGCCAAGCAGGATGGCAGCGGGAACCGACCACAGACCGATGGTGACCCCGGTCAGATCATTGGTGACAAGCATGCTGGCGGCCACGGCGCAGAGCGCGATCGTGCCTTCGACCGAGAGGTCGATCGAGCCCATCAGGATAACGAAGGTTGCCCCCATGCACACGACGAGCGGAATCGCCGCCGTGTTCAGCATGCGCACCGCATTGCCAAAGGAGAAGAAGGAGGGGTTGATGAGGCCCACCACCAGGCACAGGCCCAGGAGCACGGCGACGGGCGCCCAACGGCGCCAATGGCCAAGCATCTGCCCACGCTCGACGGCGATTGCGGCCATTGTTGACCTCTAGAGAGACTGTCGGTGCCAAAGATGGCCGGGTGCACGGCACCCGGCCAGTCGCATGCCGGGAGGACCGGCCTCAGCTCCGATACTGGATCTGGCCAGTTGCCTTGCCCCAAAGATCGTTGAAGTCGACCTTCGGCGGGTTGGCCTTGTAGTCTGCAACCGTATCCTTCGTCACGATGATGCCGGTGCCGTAAAACTCGCGATGTTCCTTGGGTTCCTTGGTGATGTCGATCTTGCCGGTGACGTGGGCATAGGGAATGGCGAGGCCCATGCCGCCCGTCCACAGCGGGTCCCAGGCCACAGTGCCGGCAAACTCGCCCGCCTCGATGGCAGCAAGCGCCGCATCGATGCCATCGATGCCGACGACCGGTACCTTGCCCGCAAGACCGTTCTGCCGCAGCGCCTCGAGGGCGCCCATGCCCATGCCGTCATTCGCCGCGAAGACGCCCTTGATCTGGTCGCCGAAGCGGGTGATCCAGGCCTGCGTGATCTCGAAGGCCTTCTGCTCGTTCCAGTCGGCGGGCTGGAAATCGAGCAGCGTCACCTTTCCGTTGGTCTTGGCGATGGCGTTGTCGAGGCCAAGCTTTCTCTCGATGGCCGGCACGTTGGACAGAATGCCGCCCAGCGCCACGATGCCACCCTCGCCGCCGAAGGCCTTGAACAGCTCGTTGGCGATGGCCTCTGCCGTCGGCACGCCGTCGAAGGACATGTGGGCGACGTAGTTGGGGTTGTGATCCCAGGGATGGAGGTCGTCCGGCTTGTTCCATTGCGTGACGACAAAGCCGCCGGCCTTCTGCACTTCCTCCACGATGACACGGGCATCGGGCGAGTCATTGGGATCGACGTTGAGGATAAGCTTGCCGCCCGTGCGCTGCAGGAGCGCCTTGATGTCCGCGATGCCCTTCTCCGAGTTGCCCTCGGTGACGAGCACCTCGTATCTGGCGCCGATCGACTTGGCGAAATCCTCTCCACCCTTGGCGAAGGTCGCGTGATAGGGATTGGCAACCGAACGCAGCGAGTTGGCGAGCGTCCAGGTTGTCTCCTCCGCGAGGGCGGGCATGGGGAATGCGCCGCCAAGGGAGCCGACGGCCGCTGCACCCGCAGCGCCCTTCAGCACGGAACGGCGGCTCAGTTTCGAGGTCAAGGGCAGCTCACTCACGTTCTTAGCCATGTAGTCCTCCCATGTTCTTTTGGCCTTTACTGCACTAACTAGTTACTGCATTCTAATCCGGTGTCAAGCCCCCGGGCGTGCACTTGCGAAGGGGCCGAGAGGTTGTATGAGGTGATCGGGGCAACGAGGCCTCAAATCCGATGGGACAGCCGATGCTGAAGAAGAAACGCGAGACGATGCCGCGCGACGCCGACCAGACCCGCAAACGTATTCTTGCGGCGGCCATGGTCGAGTTCGCGCGAAAAGGCCTCGGAGGTGCGCGGGTCGACGAGATCGCGGCGCGCTCCAAGGCCAACAAACGCATGATCTATCACTACTTCGGCAGCAAGGAGCAACTGTTCACTGCCGTGCTGGAGGATGCCTATCTCGGCATTCGCTCAGCCGAGCAGACCCTTCACCTTGACGAATTGCCGCCTGACGAGGCGATCGCCAAGCTGGTGCGCTCCACTTGGAACTACTACCTGGCCCACCCGGAGTTCCTGACGCTGGTGAACAGCGAGAACCTGCACCGCGCCAAACACCTCAAGACGTCGGAGGCGATCCGCCGGACCAGCGGCAGGCTGGTGGCCATGGTCAGGAACATCCTCGACCGCGGGGTTGCGGCGGGCATCTTCCGTGAGGGGATCGATCCCGTGCAGCTCAACATCACTATCGCCGCGATCGGATACTATTACCTCACCAATCGCTTCACAGGTTCGATCGTCTACGAGCGGGACCTGATGACGAAGGAAAACCTCGAAGCCCGCCTTGCCTTCAATCTGGACACCATCCTCAGGCTTCTGAAGAAAGACCGCTGATGCAGCCTTCCTCCGCCATTCCGTTTCCGAAACTCCCGTCAGAGATCTACACCCAGATTGGCGACACGGCGCGGCGCTTCGCCGAAACACGGGTAAGGCCCGCTGCGCAAGACCTCGACGAGACGGAGCGATTTCCCGCAGAGATCTACGCGGAGATGGCGAAACTCGGCCTCTTCGGGATCACGGTGCCGGAGGAGTTTGGCGGCGCCGGCCTCGACGCGCTATCCTACGCGTTAGTGATGGAGGAACTCGCGCGCGGCTATGCCTCCGTGGCCGACCAATGCGGCCTCGTCGAACTGATCGGCACGCTGCTCTCCGTGCACGGCAGCCCGGTGCAGCGCGACGCCTATCTCGCCGATGTGCTGGGGGCCCGCAAGCGCGTTTCCTACTGCATTACGGAGGCGGAGGCCGGAACCGATGTCTCCGGCATCAGGACGACGGCACAGCGAGATGGCGACGGCTTCCAGCTGTCGGGATCCAAGATCTGGATTCACAATGCGCCGGTCGCGGACATCGGCTTCGTTCTGGCGCGCACCGACCCCGATGCGGGCCATCGCGGCATGTCGATCTTCATTGTGGACCTCCATGCCAAGGGTGTCTCCCGCGGCAAGAAGGAGCACAAGATGGGCCAGCGCGCCTCGCCTGTCGGAGCGCTCCACTTCGACAACGTGGCTCTTCCCAAGGAGTCCCTTCTGGGGCCGCTGAACCGCGGTTTCCACACCATGATGAGCGTGCTCGACAAGGGCCGAATCGGCATCGGCGGGCTGGCCGTCGGAATCGCACAGGCGGGCCTCGATGCAGCCCTCGACTATGCAAAGACCAGGCGGCAGTTCGGCAAGGCAATTGCCGATAACCAGGGCCTGCAATGGATCCTTGCCGACATGCAGAAGGACATCACGGCGGCCCGCGCCCTCATCCACCGGGCGGCGATGGTGATGGATGCAGGCCTTCCCGCCACCATGGACTGCTCAATCGCCAAGTGCTTCGCCGGCGATGTGGCCGTCCAGCACACGGCCAATGCGGTGCAAGTCTTCGGCGGCTCCGGCTACATCCGCGGCTTCGAGGTGGAGAGACTCTACCGCGATGCGAAGATCACACAGATCTACGAGGGAACGAACCAGATCCAGCGTACGATCATCGCGCGCGAATTGCTGAAGGCATGACAAGGACCCGTTCGAGGCAGTGATC
>JAPLOT010000135.1 GCA_026400595.1 Alphaproteobacteria bacterium
ATGCCGGAAATGGACGGGCCGACGATGCTCCGTGAACTGAGGAAGCGCGGCATCAAGACCAAGGTGATCTTCGTGTCGGGCTATGCCGAGGATGCCTTCGAGAAGAACCTCGAGGGCCAGACCGATTTCGCCTTCCTGCCCAAGCCCTTCTCGTTGAAGCAGCTGGTGGAGAAGGTGAAGGAAGTCATGGAAAGCTGAGCCGCCTCTCTGCTAAGGACATGCCGCCAGCACTGCAGGGAGGCTCGCGAGGATGATTGCTTTTGACCGGAACCGCTATCTGAAGATCCAGACCGGCGCCGTGGCGCTGGCGGAGCGGATCCACGAGATTGTGGGCAAGAGCCTGGAGTCCGGCACTCGCAACATGGTCTTCTCCGGCTCCGGCGGTGCGGCGATCCTGATGGAGCCGGCGGCGCGCCTGCTGCAGCGGCAGAGCGCCTTTCCAGTATTCTTCGAGACGGCGGCGGAGATCGTGGCGGGCGGCAATTGCCATTTGGGGGAACACTCGCTGGTGGTAATTCCGTCGCTGTCGGGAACGACGCGGGAAAGCGTCGCGCTGCTGGAGATGTGCAAGGCCAAGGCGGCGAAGGTCCTGGTGCTGACGGGGCATGCCGACACGCCGCTGGCGAGAGGCGCCGACCATGTGCTTGTGAACTTTGCCGAAGACGACACGTCCTGCGAGTCCTTCTATCTGCAGTCGCTGCTGATCGCCCTGTCCGTGATGACCCATCGAGGCGAGTATGCAAGGCGCGCGTCGGATGTGGCGGAGATGCAGGCACTTCCCGCACTGCTTGCCGCGGTGAAGGACCAGTTTGACGCGCGGGCTGCGGCCTATGCCGCTCAGATCGAGACCGAGCCTTATCATCTCATGACGGCGGCGGGGAACTGCTGGGCCGAGGCCTGGTACTTCGGCATGTGCATCCTCGAAGAGATGCAGTGGATCCGCACCCGTCCGGTGAATGCGGCGGATTTCTTCCACGGTCCGCTGGAACTGGTGGAGAAGGGCGTCAGCGTCATGCTGTTCAAGGGCGAGGACGCCTTCCGCCCGCTGGCCGACCGGGTCGAGCGGTTTGCCATGCTATACACCGACAAGCTCTTCGTGCTGGATACGGCAGGCTTCGACCTGCCGGGCATCTCGCCGGAGCTGCGGGCCCTCATCGCGCCGGCGGTCCTCTCGTCGGCGCTGGAGCGGCTGAGCCAGTATCTGGCCCTGCGGCGCGGGCATCCGCTGACCGTGCGGCGATACTACAAGCGGGTGTCCTACTGATCATGGCAGTGCGGATCGCCGCGCTGGGGGACAACTGCATCGACCGCTTCCTGCCGCCGGTGAACCGGCTGCTGGCCGGCGGCAATGCCGTGAACGTGGCGGTGCAGGCGTCGCGGCTGGGCTGCGAGGTCTCCTATTTCGGCGCGGTCGGGGCGGACCGCGAAGGATCTCATCTGCGCGCCGAACTGCTCCGCAATGGCGTGGGCCTTGCGGGCCTGTTGATCGATGGCGACCGTCCCACCGCCTATACGTATATCGAAACGCTCCCGGGCGGCGAGCGCCGCATCGGCCTCGAGGACTTCGGGGCCTGTGCCACCTACCGGGTGCCCGACGCGCATTACGATGCCCTGCGTGGCTTCCGGCACGTGCATATCGGCTGGATCAATGACGCAGGCGAATCCAAGCGGCGGCTCCGCGCACTGGGCGTTTCCGTGTCGCAGGACCTTTCGGTCAACAATCGACCGGAGAATCTCGATCCCGAAGGGCTGAGCATTGCCTTTGCGTCGGCTGAGGCCGCGGCGGCCGAAGCTGCCGCAGCCGGTCTCCTCGATGCAGGCGCGGAGCTGGCGGTCGTCACCATGGGCGCCGATGGCAGTCTGGCCCATGACGGCGCACGCAGCGTCCGCATGGCGGCACTGCCGGTCGATCCGGTCGACACCACCGGCGCAGGAGACAGCTTCATCGCCGGCTTCCTGTCGGTTCATGCCGCTGGCGGGGACCTCGCCGCGGCCCTCGCCGCGGGTGCATCGGCCGCGCGCCTCACCTGTCTTCATCCTGGCGGATTTCCGCAGCAAGCCATTGATTTGTCTGGCGTCACGATCTTGTGATCGATTTCACATCCGGTTTGTGATATCCGTCACAGACACAGGATCATGGCCAGCATGCTGAAGGAAATCCGCAAGGAGATGCATGGCGGGGGCGGCGCGCTCCTCGACATCCCCTGGCATGTCCGCAAGGCCTTCCGCAATTTCGCACACCCCATTTCGCTGCGTGCCCGGGACATCCTGTTCCATGCCGGCGATGCCGGCGACGGCTGCTACATCGTGCGGCGCGGCGTCGTGAAGGCCTCGGTCATCGCCAAGGACGGGCAGGAACGCCTGCTTGCCGTGCTGGGTCCCGGCGCGCTGATCGGCGAGCTCGCACTGATCGACGACGAGCCGCGCTCGGCCACCATCAGCGCCATGCGCGACTGCCGCCTGCTGCACCTGCCGAAGTCGTCCTTCTTCCGGCTGGCCGACGAGCACCCCATGGTCTATCGGCAGGCGCTCCGCATTCTGGCGCAACGCCTGCGCGGCACCAACGACACGGTGGTGGCGCTCGGCACCATCACGGTCGCCGGCCGCGTGGCCCGTGCCTTTGCGGCGCTGGCCAATGGCCTCGGTGACGAACTGCCGAACGGCTCCATTCTCCTGAACCACAAGATCTCGCAGACCGACATCGCCGGCATGGCCGGCGTGGCGCGCGAGAATGCCAGCCGCGCCATCAACGAGCTGATCCGCGAAGGCATCATCAGCCGCGACAAGAGCCTCTACGTGATCGCCAATCCTGAAGAGCTGCTCGACATGGCGACGATCTGACGCCTCAGCCTTGGCTTTCCATCAGCCGGTCGACCAGGAGTTACATGTCGCTGATCTCGGCATTGGCGAAGGCAACGCGCAGGTAATCCTCCTGGCCCGGCCCGAACATCGATCCGGGCAGGACCAACAGGTCATGCTCGCCCGCCAGCCGCATCGCCACCTGCTTGGCCGTCTGCCCGGCGAAGGGATGCCGGACATAGGCGAAGAGCGCACCCGAACTGATCAGTTCATAGCGCAGGCCGGCGCGGCCGAAGGCCTTGCGCAG
>JAPLOT010000091.1 GCA_026400595.1 Alphaproteobacteria bacterium
ACACCCGTTCGACTTGCATGTGTTAAGCCTGCCGCCAGCGTTCGTTCTGAGCCAGGATCAAACTCTCAAGTTTGAAACAGCTCGCCAATCATCTTGCGATGACCGGCAATTGATCGCATTGCGTACATTGACGAGATGCCATGTGCTTTCGATGTCTCCATCGAAGCTTGGCTTCTCTATAAACGCAAACGACCGTTGTTTCGGTTGTCCGAATGGTTACCCACTCGAACCGCCAGGACACGCGCCGCCTGCGTTTCTCTTTCTTTCTTCAACGATGTCAAACAGCAGGAAGGATTTTAACCCTTCAATCCGATGCACCAGACGCGTATAATCGCCGGACCCCGTATGGGTAGACCGGCAATCACAGGCCAGTGCATCTCGAAATCAGACGAGGGCGTGTTCGCCGCGTGAGCAGCGCGTCCCTCAGTGGTTGCGCTTATATGAGGCGGGGCCGCCGGGTGTCAAGCACTTCGTTATAAAAATTTTGCAATTGCAGAGAACAGTTGAAAACATTGCGTTTTTCGAGCCTTTGTCGGATGTGGAAAACCCTCCGGTCACGCGACTCGCGGTCGAGGATTTGTCCGGTTGGTCGAAAACTCCCGCTGGGGTCCAACGCTCTCCCGCACGGCGGCCGCCACGAGGCAGCCGGAAGAACCGACAATCTTTCAACAGCTTGATACGCTTCTTCCAAACACGCGTCATGGTTAACGAAGTCGAAACCCGGACTTGCGAAACTGAGTGAAGGCCTGCGCTCCCGCGCCATCGTGGGGTCGAAGGCCTTCGCCACCGCGCATCATGCCGCGCGAGCCGTCATCCTGAAGGCGCGGTTCATTGCGGTTGACTTGCGGGAGGCGAGAAGGCATTTTCCGGCTGCGTCGCATGCGTGCGGCAGAATCCGGCAAGAGCCGACTGAATTTGGAAGAAGTGCGGGCCAAAGGGCAGGTCGCCGCGGGGACACGGTGATCGGCCAGCTTGCTGAGGCCGCATCAAGACGAATGAGGGGAATGGGGATTGCGGGACCGTACCGACAGACTGAGTGGCCGGCTTCGAGAGCGCGAGTCCATTCGTTCGCGGCGGCGGGTCCAGCCGGCCACCCAGGAAGATCTTCCCGAGCTTGACCACCCCTTTGACGTTGAACCCGTCCATCACCGCTGGCTGCTGACCACCTGCGTCGCGGGGATCGCCGGCTCCCTCATCATCGGCAGCGCCGTACTCGGAATATTCGGCGAGAATGCCGCCCCGCGCGACGCGCTGGCGTCGGTGCAGAAATCCTCGATCACCGGCTCGATTTCGCCCGGCAATGACGAAGAACCCGACAGTTCGGTGCTGGGCCGCAAGGACCTCACCGAGGCCTATCAGCCCCAGATCACCGGCGCGATCGTGCCGGAACGCGACCTGTCGAACGACAACAACTATCCCGAGATCACCGCCGAAAGCCTGCCCTATGGCGACGGCAAGACCATCGTGCTCGATGCGGAGATCGACGCGATTGGGTCCGAAGAGAACATCACGACCATCACCAAGCTGGTGCCGCCCGAACCGGTCGACGAAACCTTCAAGCTGGCCAAGGGCCAGACGCTGATCGAGGCCCTCGTCGATCGCGGCGTCACCCAGGAAGCCGCCAAGGCGCTGGTCGCCTCGATCGAACCCGTGCTGCCGACGGCAGTGCTCAAGGAAGGCACAGAGTTCAACCTCACGCTCGACCGGCAGATCGACTTCTACGGTCGCGACGCCACCTTCCCCGTGGAACTTTCTTTCCAGCCCGGGCCCAACGAGACCATCACCGTGCAGGCCGACGAAGACGGCCGGTTCCAGGCCGGCATCGCAGGCGCCGAGAAGGGCGCCAAGTCGCAGTATGCCCAGGTCAACCACTTCCGCACCAAGTCCAAGGTCGGCTCAAGCCTCTATGGTGCGGCAAAGGACAACAAGGTCCCCGACTACATCGTCGCCGAACTGACCCGCGTCTTTGCCTATGACGTCGATTTCCAGCGCCAGGTGAAGGCCAACGATACCTTCGAGGTCTTCTACGGCGTGCCGCTCACCGGCTCATCCTCGAAACGCAAGGTGCTGCACTACGCGCAGCTCACCCTCGACGGCAAGACCAAGACCTATTTCCGCTACACCACAGCCGATGGCCAGACCGACTATTATGACGAGAACGGCCGCAGCGCCACCAAGGCACTTCTCAAGACACCGGTCTCGGGCGCCCGCCTGACCTCGGGCTTCGGCATGCGCCGCCATCCCCTGCTCGGCTACTCCAAGATGCATACGGGTGTCGACTTCGGCGTACCTCACGGCACCCCCATCCGCGCAGCTGGCTCGGGCACGGTGCAATTGGCCGGCCGCCACGGGGCCTACGGAATCACCGTCGAGATCAAGCACAACAACAAGTATGAAACGCTCTACGCCCACATGAGCAAGCTGGCGGCCGGCATCCGCCGGGGCAGCAAGGTAAACCAGGGCCAGATCATCGGCTACGTCGGTTCGACCGGCCGTTCAACCGGTCCGCACCTGCATTACGAAGTGCGCGTCAACGATCGTCCGGTGAACCCGACCCGCATCAAGGCGGCGGGCGGCAAGCAGCTGGCCGGCAAGGACCTGTCCAAGTTCAAGCAACTCAAGCAGCGCATCTATGCCATGATGCAGCAGGCCCCGTCGGCCCTGCAGGTGGCCGAGGCCAAGCCCTGACGCGAAGGCCCCTGCCCGGTCTTCCCTGAGCCCTGCAGGGCCCATTGGCGGTCCCGGCTTCCTCAGGATGCAGCGGGAACCTCGGCAATGTCGAAAAAGACCGGCAAGCCCCGTTCGCGGGCCACTCGCACATCCTCGTCCGCGCCCTTGGAGTCGCCCGGCAGGCGCAAAACCGCATCGCAATGCTGGAGCAACCGGCCGGCGGTCGGATGCAGGATCCGGTCATAAAGGGCATCGCCCACGGCCGTGCCTCCCGCGCCATGCCAGACCGGCAGCGCTACCCATTCCCCGATCATCGGCACATGGCCCTTCTGGAAGAGCGGCCAGGCGGCAGCTTCGAGCCGGCGGAGATTGGCCGCCATCCTTGTGGGGTCATCCCCCGTGCCCGAGCGATAGGGTCCGGCAATCAGGATCATCATTGGTTTTTTCGACATCTGGAGGCTCCACCATTGGCGATGCTGCCGACCATGACATACCGTGACATTTCGTGCAATATCGTGTAATTTCGTGTAATGCTGACGGAACAGAGACGCAGGGAGATCCTCGCCCGGCTGAAGCGGGACGGCCGGATCGTGGCCAAGCAGATGAGTTCCGAGCTGAACCTCTCGGAAGACACCATCCGCCGCGACCTGCGCGACCTCGCTGCCGAGGGACTCCTCACGCGCGTGCATGGCGGCGCCCTGCCTGCCTCTCCCACGATTGCCAATCTCGCCGGCCGGCGCGGCATGGCCAGCGGCGAGAAACAGGCCCTGGCGCGGGCCGGTGCGAAGCTGGTGGAAGCCGGACAGACCGTCTTCATCGATGGCGGCACCACCAATCTGGAACTGGTCCGCAGCCTTTCCCGGGACCTCGACATCACGATCATCACGCACAGCCCGACCATTGCTTCAGCGCTGGAAGGCCACCACGCCGCCGTGATCCTCATCGGCGGCACGCTCTACAAGCATTCGATGGTGGCGGTGGGTGCGGCCGCCATCGCCGACATCGCCCGCATCCGTGCCGATCTCTGCTTCATCGGCCTGACCGGCCTGCACCCGGGCGAAGGCGGCACCACGGGCGATTTCGAGGAAGCAGCCGTCAAGCGCGCCATCCTCGCGCGGTCCGCAGAGGCGGCAGTGCTGCTGACGAGCGAGAAGATCGGCGCCGTGTCGGCCCATGCCGTCTGCGCGCTCGACCGCCTTGCGACGCTGGTGGTGCCCGCCGGCGCGCAGCTCGCCGGTTTCCCGCAGCACGGGCCCAGCGTGATCCACGCATAGAAAAACCCCGGCGTTTCCGCCGGGGTTCATTGTCTTCAGCGAAGCGCTGAGGGCCGAACTTAGAAGTCCATGCCGCCCATGCCGCCCATGCCGCCGCCACCGCCGCCGGGCATGGCGGGCGGGGTGTTCTTCGGCTTCTCGGCAATCATGGCCTCGGTGGTGATCAGCAGCGAGGCGACGGAGGCTGCATCCTGCAGCGCCACGCGCACCACCTTGGTCGGGTCGATGATGCCGGCCGCGACCATGTCGACATACTCTTCCGTCTGCGCGTTGAAGCCGTAGTTGCCGGACTTCTCGAGCAGCTTGCCGACGACGATCGAGCCTTCGACGCCTGCGTTCTCGACGATCTGGCGCACCGGATCCTCAAGCGCCTTGGAGACGATATTGATGCCGGCCTGCACGTCGGCATTGTCCGACTTCA